>DASTWT010000300.1:0-11780 GCA_035765815.1 Luteimonas sp.
TTCCCCATCGAGAGAGAACGGCAATGCCCCAGATCACCATGCGCCAGATGCTGGAAGCCGGCGTCCACTTCGGCCACCAGACCCGCTACTGGAACCCGAAGATGGCCCCGTACATCTTCGGCGCCCGCGGCAAGATCCACATCATCAACCTCGAGAAGACCGTGCCGCTGTTCGGCGACGCGATGAACTTCATCTCGGGCATCGCGCAGAAGCGCGGCATGATCCTGTTCGTCGGCACCAAGCGCTCCGCGCGCGACGCCGTGAAGGAAGAGGCCGAGCGCTGCGGCATGCCGTACATGACCCAGCGCTGGCTGGGCGGCACGCTGACCAACTTCGCGACCGTCAAGAAGTCGGTGCAGCGCCTGAAGGAGCTCGAGGCCGGCGAGACCGACGGCACCTTCCAGAAGCTGGTCAAGCACGAAGTGCTGGGCCTGCGCCGCGAGCGCGACAAGCTCGAGGCCTCGCTGGGCGGCATCAAGGACATGAACCGCCTGCCCGACGCGCTGTTCGTGATCGACATCGGCCACGAGGACATCGCGATCAAGGAAGCCAAGAAGCTCGGCATCCCGGTCATCGCCGTCGTCGACACCAACTACGACCCGGCCCTGGTCGACTACCCGATCCCGGGCAACGACGACGCGATCCGCGCGGTGCAGCTGTACGCCCGCGCCGCCGCCGACGCCGTGCTCGAGGGCAAGGCCGCCGCGCCGCAGGCCGCGACCGTGCGCGAAGAGGACTTCGCCGAGGGCGACACCAAGGCGACCACCCGCCGCGCGCCGCGCAAGCCCGCCGCGAAGAAGGCCGACGATGCGCCGGCTGCCGCCGAGGAAGCCCCGGCCGCCGAATAAGGCGCCCGAGCTCCACCGGCTTCGAAGGACGGGGCGGCGCGCGCCGCTCCCGTCCGCGACACATTCACGAATTCCGAGGTAACCCCCCGTGGCAGAAATCACCGCTTCCCTGGTCAAGGAACTGCGCGAGCGCACCGGCGCCGGCATGATGGAGTGCAAGAAGGCGCTCACCGAGAACAACGGCGACATCGACGCCGCCGCCGAGTGGCTGCGCAAGTCGGGCCTGGCCAAGGCCGACAAGAAGGCCTCGCGCGTCGCCGCCGAGGGCCGCATCGCCTCCGCGCAGGACGGCGGCAAGGCCGTGCTGGTCGAGGTCAACTCCGAGACCGACTTCGTGGCGAAGGACGCCAACTTCCTCGCCTTCTGCGAGAACGTCGCCAAGGTCGCGCTGGCCAGCGGCGCGCAGGACGCCGAGGCCCTGAAGACCGCGAAGCTCGCCACCGGCGAGACCGTCGAGGAAGGCCGCTCCGCGCTGATCGCCAAGGTCGGCGAGAACGTGCAGGTCCGCCGCGTCGCGCGCATGGAAGGCGGCAACGTCGCCGCGTACGTGCACGGCGGCAAGATCGGCGTGCTGGTCTCGATGAAGGGCGGCGACGCCGAGCTCGCGCGCGGCATCGCGATGCACGTCGCCGCGATGAACCCGCCGTACAACAAGGCCGCCGACGTGCCGGCCGAGTTCGTGGCGAAGGAGAAGGAGATCGAGCTGGCGAAGATGTCCGACAAGGACCGCCAGAAGCCGGCCGATATCCTCGAGAAGATCATCGGCGGCAAGATCGCCAAGATCGTCAACGAGGTCAGCCTGTACGGCCAGCCCTACGTGCTCGACACCAACCAGACCGTCGAGGCCGCGCTGAAGGCCGCCGGCGCCGAAGTGGTCTCGTTCGTGCGCCTGGCCGTCGGCGAGGGCATCGAGAAGCAGGTCGACGACTTC
The DNA here is from genome assembly GCA_035765815.1 of Luteimonas sp. GTDB lineage: Bacteria > Pseudomonadota > Gammaproteobacteria > Xanthomonadales > Xanthomonadaceae > Cognatiluteimonas. The sequence goes on from DASTWT010000300.1 coordinate 1,780, forward strand.
GCCGCCGAAGTGATGAAGCAGGCCGGCCTGGCCTGATGCGCCACCCGTAGAGTCGGGCCCCATGGCCGGCTCCGCAAACGGAAAAGCCCGCGAGCGATCGCGGGCTTTTTTCGTCCTCCGGGTTTCCTGTTCAGGCGAAACTGACCAGGTCCTTGAAGATCAGCCTGCCCCAGCGGCTTCCCTGGGTCTGCACGAGCAACCCGCCTTCGAGCAGCCCGCCGAGCTGCACGGGTGCGAAGCCAAGCCGCTCCGCCAGCGTCCCGATGTCCTTCGCGGCGGCTTCGTCGTCGCTCGCCAGGAACACGACGCGTCTGCCGCCGTGCACCGCGGGATCCTGCTCGAGCACGCCTGCCACCAGGTGGTTGAAGCCGCGCACCAGGCTGGCGCCGGCAAACGCCTGCGCGATCACCCGCGACGAGGACGGTCCGCCCAGTTCCGCGGGGTCGACGCCGTACGTGTTGGTCACGTCGACGACGATCTTGCCCTTCCAGTCGGGCAACGCCCTGGCGACGTTCGGGTGCGATTCGAAACGCACTGCCAGGAAGATGACGTCCGCCTGCAGGGCATCGGCGAGGGTAGCGGCCACCACGCCGGGCCCGATCACCGCCGCGTCGGCAGCGAAACTTCGGGGGTCGCGCGTGGTGGCGACGGCGACTTCGATGCCCTTGCGCGCGAACGCACTGGCGAGCGCCCGGCCGATCTGGCCGAAACCGATGATGGCGTATTTCATGCGCGTACTCCCGGATGATCCATCAGATTTGCGCCAGGCCGCCGTCGACGGCGAGCTCGCTGGCGGTCATGAAACTGCTGTCCTGCGAGGCGAGGAACGCCGCCGCCGCGCCGATTTCGGCCGGTTCGGCCATGCGCTGCAGGAGATTCATCGAAGCGAACACCTTCATGCCCTCCTCGCCCACCGCGGCCTTCGCCAGTTCGGTCGCCGTCGGCCCGGGCGAGAGCACGTTGACGCGGATGCCGGTGCCCTTCAGGTCTTCGGCCCAGGTCCGCGCGAGGTTGCGCACGGCGGCCTTGCTGGCACTGTAGACACTGAAGGCCGGCGCTCCCGTGGTGCCGGCGCTCGAGCCGGTGAGGATGATCGAGCCGCCCTGGCCCATCAGCGGCAGCGCCTTCTGCACGGTGAAGGAGGTCGGCGGGTTCGGAGACCGAGCCCTGCACGGCGCGGGCGTTGGGACCGAGCTCGGCCGCGGCGGCGTCGAGGGCGTCCTGCCGGCGACCGAAGATGTAGACGAACGCGCCTTCCTCGATGAAGCGTCTTGCCGCCGCCAAACCGATGCCGGTGGCACCGCCGGTGATCACGGCGGTCTTTCCATCCAACCTGTTCATGTCATTGATCCTTGGTGGGGGTTGCGTCACCGACGCGGGTTGCGATGCGGGCTTCGACCGGCAATTTCGCCGGCCAGCCGCCGGCCATCGCCTTGTACAGCGCGACCAGGCCTTCGGCGCTGCGGGTGCGCGCCTCGGCGGAGGCGTCCTGCGCCTGCAGCCGCGTGCGTTCCGCATCGAGCACTTCGAACAGCGCGGTGGCGCCGGCGTCGTAGCGGATGCGCGCGAGCCCGGCGGCGCGCGTGCTGTCGGCGGCCGCCTGCGCCAGGTGCGCGTCGGCTTCGCGCGCGCGGCCGTAGCGAACGAGCGCGTTCTCGGTGTCCTCCAGCGCGAGCAGCACGGACTGCTGGTAGCGCGCGAGCTCCGCGTCCGCGTCGGCGTGCGCCGCGGCGGTGCGGGCGCGCACGCGGCCGATGTCGAGGAACGACCAGTCGATGCCGAGCACGGCCAGCCGCGTCTCGCTGTCGCGCTCGAACAACGCGCCCGCGTCCACCGCCTGGCTGCCGATCAGTCCGCCCAGCGTAAAGCGCGGGAACAGGTCGGCCGTGGCGACGCCGATGCGCGCCGTGGCAGCGTGCAGGCGCATTTCGGCGCCGGCGACGTCGGGGCGGCGGCGCAGCAGCTCGCCCGGCGTGCCCGGATCGAGCGCCGGCGGCATCGCGGGCAGCGGCGCCGGCGCTTCCAGTTCGGCGAGCAGCGCTTCGGGCGGCCGGCCGGTCAGCACCGCGAGGCGGTGCATCGCGACGTCCACGTCGGCCGCGAGCAGCGGCACCCGCGCGAGCGTGGCCTCGAGCTGGGCGCGGGCACGCGAGGCGTCGAAGCCGGCGTCGCGGCCGGCGTCGTAGCGCGCCTGCACCAGGCGCAGCGTCTCGCGCTGGTTGGCGGCGTTCTCGCGGGCGATGCGCAGGCGTTCCTGCAGTCCGCGCAGGTCGAAATAGCCGCGCGCGACCTCGCCGACGATCGCCACCTGCAGGGCGGCGAGGTCCGCGGCGCCCGCCGCGGCGTCCGCGCGGCGCGCCTCGATGCCGCGGCGCACGCGGCCGAACACGTCGAGCTCCCAGCTCGCGTCGGCGCGGGCCGCGTAGCCTTCGCCGTCGCGGTCGTCGCGCGCAACGCCGGGCGCCTGGCCGGCGCTCAGGCGCGAATCGCTCGCCTCCGCATGCGCCGTGACCGTCGGCAACGCGTCGAATCGCGCGCCGCGCAGCAGGGCGTTGGCGCTTTCGTAGCGCGCGAGGGCGATGCGCAGGTCGTGGTTCGCCGCCAGCGCGTCGTCGACCAGGCGGTCCAGCAGCGGATCGCCGAACGCGCGCCAGAATTCCGCGTCGGGCGCGGCGGCCGGGGCCATGCGCGGGGCGTCGGGCGCATCGTCGGACTGCGCGAAGCGCTCGGGCGTCGGCATCGAAGGCCGCACGTAGTCCGGGCCGACCGCGCAGGCGGCGAGGAGGACGGCGGCGATCGCGGGCGCAAGCGCCTTCATCGCGGGGCCGTGCAGGTGTCGTGGCATCGGATCTCTCCCGTGGATCATGCGTCGGCCACCGCGAGCGGCGCGGCGTCCAGGGCGGGGGCGGCGTTCCGCGCCACGAGCTTGCGCAGCGCGACGTAGAACACCGGGGTGAGGAACAGGCCGAACAGGGTCACGCCGAGCATGCCCGCGAAGACGGTCACGCCCGTCACCGAGCGCACTTCCGCGCCGGCGCCGTGCGAGAACACCAGCGGCACCGTGCCGGCGATGAAGGCGATCGAGGTCATCACGATCGGGCGCAGGCGCAGGCGGCAGGCTTCCAGCGCCGCCTCGAGGATGCCCTTGCCCTGCAGCTCGAGTTCGCGCGCGAACTCGACGATCAGGATCGCGTTCTTGCACGCCAGGCCCATCAGCACGACCAGGCCGACCTGCACGAAGGTGTTGTTGTCGCCGCCGGTGAGCTTGACGCCCAGCAACGCCGACAGCATGCACATCGGCACGATCAGGATCACCGCCAGCGGCAGCGTCCAGCTCTCGTACAGCGCGGCCAGCACCAGGAACGCGAGCAGGATCGCGAGCGGGAACACGACCAGCGCCGCCCTGCCCTGCGTGGCTTCCTGGTAGCTCAGGTCGCTCCACTCGAAGCCCATTCCGTTCGGCAGCACCTGCGAGGCGAGTTCCGTGACCTTCGCCATCGCCTCGCCGGAGGACATCGCCTTCGGATCCGCCTCGCCGAGCAGGTCGGCGGCGGGATGGCCGTTGAAGCGCAGCACCGGATCCGGGCCGTAGGACTGCTTCACCGAGACCATCGAACCGACCGGCACCATCTCGCCGTGCACGTTGCGCGTGCGCAGCTTGCCGATGTCCTCGACGCGGTCGCGGAACGGGCCGTCGGCCTGCGCGATCACCTGCCAGGTGCGGCCGAACATGTTGAAGTCATTGACGTAGGCCGAGCCCAGGTAGGTCTGCAGCGTGTCGAACAGCTCCGTCAGCGGCACGCCCTGCGCCTTGGCCTTGACCCGGTCGACCTCGACGTCGAGCTGCGGCACGTTGGCCTGGTAGCTCGAGATCGGGAAGCCCATGCCCGGCGTCTGCGACGCCGCGCCCTGGAACGCCTGGACCGCCGACTGCAGCGCGCCGTAGCCGAGGTTGCCGCGGTCCTCCACGAACAGCGAGTAGCCCGAGCCGTTGCCGAGGCCGAGGATCGGCGGCGGCATCAGCGAGAAGGCGAAGCCGTCCTGGATCCCGGCGATCTTCGCGTTGAGCTGGTCGTTGATCTGCTTCGCCGTGAGGTGGCGCTCGGAGAACGGCTTGAGCGGGAAGAACACCACGCCGCTGTTCGGGGTGTTGGTGAACTGCAGCGGGTTCAGGCCCGGGAACGCGACCTCGTGGGCCACGCCGTCGACGCTCATCGCCGCCTTCGCCACTTCCTTGAGCGCCGCGTCCGTGCGCTCGATCGACGCGCCTTCCGGCAGCTTCACGCCGGCGATCAGGTACAGCTTGTCCTGGATCGGGATGAAGCCGCGCGGCACCCAGTGGAACACGAAGCCGGTGGCCAGCAGCAGCACGGCATAGGCGGCGAACACGCGGCCGCGATGGCCCAGCGAGCGGCCGACGACGCCTTGGTAGCGGTCGGAATTGCGCTTGAAGAAGCGGTTGAACGGGTGGAAGGCCCAGCCGAACGTCCGCTCGATCGCCCGCGACAGCGCGTCCTTCGGCGCGCCGTGCGGCTTCAGCAGCTTGGCCGCGAGCGCCGGCGACAGGGTCAGCGAGTTCACCGCCGAGATCACGGTCGAGATCGCGATCGTGACTGCGAACTGCTTGTAGAACGCGCCCGTCACGCCGCTCAGGAAGGCCATCGGCACGAACACCGCGCACAGCACCAGCGCGATCGCGATGATCGGCCCGGAAACCTCCTTCATCGCCTGGTGGGCCGCCGCCAGCGGCGCCAGGCCCTCCTCGATGTTGCGCTCCACGTTCTCGACGACCACGATCGCGTCGTCCACCACGATGCCGATCGCCAGCACCAGGCCGAACAGCGTCAGCGTGTTGATCGAGAAGCCGAGCAGGTACAGCGCGGCGAAGGTGCCCACCACCGACACCGGCACCGCGATCAGCGGGATGATCGAGGCGCGCCAGGTCTGCAGGAACAGGATCACCACCAGCACCACCAGCGCGATGGCCTCCAGCAGCGTGCTGATCACCGACTTGATCGAGTCGCGCACGAAGATCGTGGTGTCGTAGACCGTGCGGTATTCCACGCCCGGCGGGAAGCGCTTCTTCAGCTCCTCCATCTTCGCCACGACCCCGTCGCGGATCGCCAGCGCGTTGGCGCCCGGCGCCTGGAAGATGCCGATCGCGGCCGCATCCATGCCGTCCAGGCGCGAGCGCAGCGTGTAGTCGCCCGCCGCCAGCTCGACCCGCGCGACATCGCCCAGGCGCACGACCTGGCCGTCGTCGCCGGCCTTCAGCACCACGTCGCGGAACTCCGCCGCCGTGCGCAGGCGGCCCTGGGCGTTGATCGGGGTCAGGAAGTCGCTGCCGGAAGGCATCGGCTCGGCGCCGAGCTGGCCCGCCGAGACCTGGATGTTCTGCTCGCGGACCGCGCGCACCACATCGCCGGCGGTCATGCCGCGCGCGGCGACCTTGTCGGGATCGAGCCAGATGCGCATCGCGTAGTCGCCGCCGCCGAACTGCTGCGCATCGCCCACGCCCGGCAGCCGCGACAGCTCGTCCTTGACGTGCAGGCGCATGTAGTTGCGCAGGTACAGCGTGTCGTACTTGCCGTCCGGCGAGACCAGGTGCACCACCATCAGGAACACCGGCGACTGCTTCTGCGTGGTCACGCCCTGCCGGCGCACGTCCTCCGGCAGCCGCGCCAGCGCCTGCGCCACGCGGTTCTGCACGCGCACGGCCGCGTCGTCGGCGTCGGTGCCGGGCTTGAACGTCACCGTCATCTGCAGCACGCCGTCGGAACCGGCCACCGACTTGAGGTACATCATGTCCTCGACGCCGTTGATCGCTTCCTCCAGCGGCGTCGCCACGGTTTCGGCGATCACCTTGGGGTTGGCGCCGGGATACACGGTGCGCACCACCACCGAGGGTGGCACCACTTCCGGGTACTCGCTGATCGGCAGCAGCGGGATCGCGATCAGGCCCGCGGCGAAGATGACGATGGAGAGGACCGCCGCGAAGATCGGGCGGTCGATGAAGAACCTGGAAAAATCCATTGCGATTCCTTGGTCAGTGCGTGCCGGCCGGCGCGGCGGCGGCGGCGGCGGTCTCCGCGGCGACGCGCGGCGACGCCTGCGCAGGCATGGCGGACGGCGCCATCGCGACGAGCTTCGGTGCCACCGGCATGCCCGGGAAGAACACCTTCTGCACGCCGTTGACGATCACCTTGTCGCCGGCCGCCAGCCCGGACTCGACGACGCGCAGGCCGTCGACCATCGGCCCGAGCGCGATGTCCTTGCGCAGCGCCGCGTTGCCCGGGCCGAGCACGTAGACGTACTTGCGGTCCTGGTCGGTGAGCACGGCCTTGTCGTCGACGAGCATGGCGCCGGGGCGGGCCGCGCCCTCGACCTGCACGCGCACGAACAGGCCGGGCGTGAACAGGCGATCGGGATTGCGCAGCACCGCGCGCGCGCGGATGGTGCCGGTGCCCGGATCGACCTGGTTGTCGACGAAGTCCACCGTGCCCGCGTGCGGATAGCCCTCCTCGCCGGCCAGGCCGACGCGGACCGGGTTGCTGGTGCGCGAGCGCTCGCCCTTGCGCGCGAGCGCGGCGTAGCGCAGGTAGGTCTGCTCGTCGCTCTCGAAGTAGACGAACACCGGATCCTGCGACACCACCGTCGTCAGCAGCGTCGCGTCGGCCTGGGCGAGGTTGCCCTCGGTGACCAGCGCGCGCCCGGCGCGGCCGTCGATCGGCGAGCGCACTTCGGTGAACTGCAGGTCCAGGCGCGCGGTGGCGACGGCGGCTTCGGCGGCGCGCACGCCGGCGTCGCCCTGCGCGCTCGCGGCCTTGCGGGTCTCGAATTCCTCGCGCGAGATCGCCTGCGCCTCGATCAGCTGCTGCGCGCGCGCGTCCTGCGCCTGCGCCAGCCGCGCCTCGCTGCGCGCGCGTTCCAGCGCGGCGAGCGCGCGATCGAGCGCGGCGCGGTAGGGGCGCTGGTCGATCACGAACAGCAGGTCGCCCTTGCGCACGTCCTGGCCTTCCTTGAACGCGACGCGCTCGACGTAGCCGCTGACGCGCGGGCGCAGTTCGACCGACTCCACCGCGGCGACGCGCCCGGTGAACTCGTCCCACTGGTGGACGGGCTTCCGGAGCACGGAGGCGACGCTCACTTCGGGCGCCGGCGGGGCGCCCGCGCCGGGCGCCGCCTGGCTGCTGCAGGCGGTGACGATGGCGGTGAACAGCAGGCTGGCGGCCAGCATGGACAGCGCGGGAAGGCCGCGCGTGGCGCGGGCGGCGTCGCGGGCGGGCACTTTCTGGTGCTTACGGTACATGGGGGAAGACCTCGTCCGGGTTCGTGGGGTTCGGGAAAAGCAGGGAAGGCGCGTGCGCGCGGGTGGCGTAGGGGACGATCGGGCGGGCGGCCGCCCCGGGATCGCTGCGTTCCAGCAGCGCCATCGCCCGGCGTCCGATCTCCAGCGCGGTCGGCCATTGCGGACAGGCGCTGGCGCCGGGCCTGCAAACGGGGGATTCGACGGCGAGCAGTTGCACGCGCACGCCGAGGCAGCGCGCTTCGTCGTGCAGCACGCAGGCGAGCATGCGGATCGCCGCCGCGGCGACGGAGCGGTGCCCGTAACCGGCCCACGGCAATGCGCCGGCGGGACCGCCGACCAGCAACCAGGTGCCGCCGCGCCCGCGCTCGGCCATCAGCGGCAGCAAGTGGCGCGCGGCAGCGACGTGCGGAAGCAGGTCCTCATCGAGGGCCGCGCGCATCGGATCCGGGCCGTCGTCCTTGTCCAGGACGCGGCCGCGTCGCGGCACGCCGGCCACCGCGGCCGCAACGCCCGAGATCGGACGGTCGAGCGCGCGCAGCCGGCGCGCGAGTGCCGCGGCATCGGTCTCGTTCGCGATCGAACCGGCCACCAACTCGATGCCGGCACCCGGATGCTCGCGACGCAGCGCCTCGAGCGCATCGCGCCCGCGCGCCACGGCGATGACGCCGCGCCCGGCCTCGACGGCCGCCGCGACGAGGCCGCGGCCGACCACGCCGGTCGCGCCCAGGACCAGCAGGGTCTCGCTCATTGTCCCGCTCCCGGGATTTTTACTCCCGCGTTCGGGATGATCGGGACCGGGTGGCGACGCCGCTGCAGGGCGCCGATCACGGCCAGCAGGACCATGGCGGCGGGGAGCACGACGACGAAGGCGAGCATCCAGGCCATCAGCCAGAACTCCGACGAACCCAGGTGGGACGCCTGTTCCAGCGCGATCACGCCCAGCCCCGCCAGCACCATCAGCAGGAGCGGGAGGAAGGGCGCCAGGAGCTTCGAGAAGCGGTGGGCGGGGGACATCGGGGCAGGCCTCGGGGGAGAGGCTGCACAGACTAGGCACCCGGCCGGCACTTGATTAGCCGGCAAACAAGGGAATAATTGTCCCGACGACGGGCCAATTCGCGCCGCCACCCTCCCCGGCCCCCTCTCCCTGGAGACCCCCATGGCCCGCGATCTCAACGACACCCTCGTCTTCGTCAAGGTGGTCGAGCACGGCAGCTTCATTTCCGCGGCACGCGCGCTGCGGCTGCCCAAGACCACGGTCAGCCGCAAGGTGCAGGAACTCGAGACGCGGCTCGGCGCGCAACTGCTGCACCGGACCACGCGCAAGCTCGGCCTCACCGAGGCCGGCAACGTCTACTACGAGCACTGCCAGCGCATCGCGCGCGAGCTCGACGAAGCCGAGAGCGCGGTCGGCCAGTTGCAGGGCGGCCCGCGCGGCTGGCTGCGGATCACCGCGCCGTACTCGATGGGCATCGAGCGCATCGCGCCGCTGCTCGGGGAATTCCACGCGCGCCATCCCGAGGTGCGCGTGGACATGGTGCTGACCAACGAGTCGCTGGACCTGATCGACAAGGAACTGGACCTGGCCCTGCGGATCGGCGCGCTGCCCGACTCCAACCTCGTCGCGCGCCGCCTCGCGGTGCTGCGCACCAACCTCTACGCCAGCCCCGGCTACATCGAGCGCCACGGCGAGCCGCTGCACCCGGACGACCTGCAGCACCACCGCGCGCTCGCCATGCAGAAGAACCGCCGCAACGGCACCTTCTACTGGACGCTGGGCGACGGCACCCGCACGACCGAATTCCGCATCGAACCGGTGTTCATCGCCAACGACCCGGCCGGCCTGCGCGGCGCGCTGCTCGCGGGCGAAGGCCTGATGCTGTGCAGCGACGTGATGGTGAAACCCTATGCCGAGCGCGGCTTCCTGCGCCGCGTGCTCGCCGGCTGGACGGGACCCGAATACGAGCTCAACGCGGTGTTCCCGCGCGGCCGCGTGCAGTCGCCGAAGGTGCGCGCGTTCGTCGACTTCCTGGTCGAGCGCCTCAACTTCGACGCCGACTACATGCAGGTGCTCTGCCCCGACGCCGCCACGCGCTGCCACGCCGAGGGCGAGGTCACCGCCGAGGTCGCCGCCGAGATCGCGCAGGCCGTCATCCGCCAGCGCGCCAAGGACCCGAGCCCCGAGCCCGCCTGACCGCAAGCCGGGGGCCCTCACCCCGGCTCCGCTACAATCCCGGCGATCCCCCGCCGCCGGAGCCCGCCCATGTCCCGACTCGCCTACCGCCGCGTCCTGCTCAAGCTGTCCGGCGAGGCGTTGATGGGCGACGAGGACTACGGCATCGACCCGAAGGTCATCGGCCGCCTCGCCCGCGAGGTCGTCGAGGCCCAGCAGGCCGGGGCCGAGGTCGCGCTGGTGATCGGCGGCGGCAACATCTTCCGCGGCGCCGGCCTGGCCGCCGGCGGCATGGACCGGGTGACCGGCGACCAGATGGGCATGCTCGCCACCGTGATCAACGCGCTGGCGATGCAGGACGCGCTGGAGAAGCTCGGCGCGAAGGCGCGGGTGATGAGCGCGATCAAGATCAACGACGTGTGCGAGGACTACATCCGCCGCCGCGCGATCCGCCACCTCGAGAAGGGCCGCCTGGTGATCTTCGCCGCCGGCACCGGCAACCCATTCTTCACCACCGACTCG
>DASTWT010000301.1:0-14368 GCA_035765815.1 Luteimonas sp.
CGCCAGGGCAGCGGCCAGCGCCCCGGCCCGCACGACCGGGTGCGCGTGAACTATCGCGGCACGCTGCTGGACGGCACCGAGTTCGACAGCTCCTACGCGAAGGGCACGCCGGCGGAATTCGGCCTGGACCAGGTGATTCCCGGCTGGACCGAGGGCCTGGGCCTGATGCCGGTGGGCAGCCACTACCGGTTCTGGATCCCCGGTTCGCTGGGCTACGGCGAGCAGGGAACTCCGGGCGGCCCGATCGGCCCCAATGCGACGCTGGTGTTCGACGTGGAACTGCTCGCGATCCCGAAGTGAGCCGCCGCGCCCGCACCGGTCCCTTCATCCGCCTTCACCCATGATGGCCGCGCGCCCGCTGCGCGCACCACGGAGCCCCAGCATGCAGACGTTCCCCCGTATCGCCGCGACCGCCCTGGCGGCCGCACTGGTCCTCGCCTTCGCCGGCTGCAAGCCGGGCGAGGGCGGCGCCGCCAAGCCCGACGCCAAGTCCGCCGCCGAAGCGGCCGCCAAGCCCGACAAGGACGCCGTCCCCGGCCTGCCGACCGAGAAGGACCGCAACAGCTACATGGTCGGCATGGCGCTCGCGCGCCAGTTCGAGCCGATGAAGGACGAGATCGACGTCGACGTCGTGGTCAAGGCGCTGAAGACCTCGCTCGCCGGCGGCAAGACGCTGCTCACCAACGAGCAGGCCCAGGCGATCGGCGAGAAGTTCCAGCAGCAACTGCAGCAGCACCAGATGCAGAAGATGGCCGACGCCGCGCGCGACAACGCCGCCAAGGGCGGGCAGTTCCTCGCCGCGAACGCGAAGAAGCCCGGCGTCCAGACCACCGCGTCCGGCCTCGAATACGAGGTGCTGTCGGCGGGCAACGGCCCGAAGCCGAAGGACACCGACGTCGTGCGCGTGAACTACCGCGGCGCGCTGCTGGACGGCACCGTGTTCGACGATTCCGCGCAGCACGGCGGCCCGGCGACGATCCCGCTCGCGCAGGTGGTGCCGGGCTGGCGCGAGGGCATCGCGCTGATGCCGGTCGGCAGCAAGTACCGGTTCTGGATCCCGGCAAAGCTGGGATACGGCGAAACCGGCACGCCGGGCGGCCCGATCCCCCCGAACGCGACGCTGGTGTTCGAGGTCGAGCTGCTGGGCATCGGCCCCCAGGGGAAATGATGAGGGTCGCGATCTTCGGCACCGGCTACGTCGGGCTCGTCACCGGCACCTGCCTGGCCGAGGTCGGCCATGACGTCGTCTGCGTCGACGTGGACGCCGCCAAGGTCGAGGGCCTGAATCGCGGCGTGGTGCCGATCTACGAGCCGGGCCTGTCGCCGATGGTGCAGGCCAACCACGCCGCCGGACGCCTGCATTTCACGACGGATGCCGCGGCCGCGGTCGCGCACGGCGACCTGCTGTTCATCGCGGTCGGCACGCCGCCCGACGAGGACGGCAGCGCCGACCTGCAGTACGTGCTCGCGGTGGCGCGCACGATCGGCGAGCACCTGGCGCGGCCCGCGGTCGTGGTCGACAAGTCGACGGTGCCGGTGGGCACCGCCGACAAGGTGCGCACCGCGATCGCGACGACGCTGGCCGGGCGCGGCGCCGACATCGCGTTCGACGTCGTCTCCAACCCCGAGTTCCTGAAGGAAGGCGCGGCGGTCGACGACTGCATGCGCCCGGACCGCATCGTCGTCGGCGCCGACAACCCGGCGGCGGTGGAGAAGCTGCGCCGCCTGTACGCGCCGTTCAACCGCAACCACGACCGCATCGTGGCGATGGACGTGCGCTCGGCCGAGCTGACCAAGTACGCCGCGAACGCGATGCTCGCGACCAAGATCAGCTTCATGAACGAGATCGCCAACATCGCCGAGCAGGTCGGTGCGGACGTCGAGCAGGTGCGCAAGGGCATCGGCTCGGACCCGCGCATCGGCTGGCACTTCATCTATCCCGGCGCGGGCTACGGCGGTTCCTGCTTCCCGAAGGACGTGCAGGCGCTGGCGATGACCGCGCGCCAGCACGGCATGCAGCCGCGCCTGCTCGACGCGGTGGAAGCGGTGAACGAGGCGCAGAAGGGCCACCTGTTCGAACTGGTGCAGCGCCACTACGACGCGGGCGAGGACGAGGGCGCGCGCGGCAGGACCTTCGCGGTCTGGGGCCTGGCGTTCAAGCCGGACACCGACGACATGCGCGAAGCGTCGAGCCGCCGCCTGCTCGCGCAACTGTGGGAAGCCGGCGCCGCGGTGCGCGCCTACGACCCCGAGGCGCGCGAGGAAGCGCGCCGGATCTTCGGCGAGCGCGACGGCCTGGTGCTGTGCGACTCCGCGGCGCAGGCGCTGGAAGGCGCGGACGCGCTCATCGTCGTCACCGAATGGAAGCAGTTCCGCAGCCCCGATTTCGCCGCGCTGAAGGCGGCGCTCGGCGACGGCGTGGTGTTCGACGGGCGCAACCTGTACGACCCGGCGGAAGTCGAGGCCGCGGGCCTGGCGTATTACGGCATCGGCCGCGGCCGCTCGGTCGCGCGCGGATGAGCATGCCCGATGAGCATGGCCTCGTGAGCATGGACGACGCGCTCGAACGGCGCCTGGTCGAGCTGGAGACGCGGCTGGCGTTCCAGGAACACGCGATGGGCGAGCTCGGCGACGCGCTCGCCGAAACCAGGCTGGAAGCCGCGCGCCTGGCCGAACTGCTGCGGCAGGCGCTGGAAGACCTGAAGCTGGCGCGCGGCGACCTGATGGCCGATCCTGCGAGCGAACCGCCGCCGCCGCATTACTGAAGAATTTCCCCGACGCACCGCCATGAGCGACTCCCTCCGCGACCAGCTGCTCGGCCTCGGCTTCAAGCCGCCGCCGAAGCCAGAGCGCAAGCCCGACGACCGGCGCCAGCACGGCAGGCCCCCGGCGCACGACCCGCGCAAGCCGCAAGCGCGCGGCGGCAAGCCCGCTGCGGGCGCGAAGCCGGCGCCACGCGGTGCGCAGGAACGCCGCGGCCGCGGCAAGCCGCGCGGCCCGCAGGGCGACATCGACCTGGCCAAGGCCTACGCGATCCGCTCGCAGCGCGAGAAGGACGAACGCATCGAGGCCGAGCGCCAGAAGCAGGAAGCCGCGCGCGAGCGCCGCGAGGCGCGGGCGCGGCTGGCGCAGCTGCTGCAGGGCAAGGCGCTCAACGACCCGGCCGCGGACATCGCCCGCCACTTCGAGTACGGCGGCAAGATCAAGCGCGTCCACGTCACCGAAGCGCAGCTGCGCGCGCTCAACGCCGGCGAACTGGGCGTGGTCCAGCTCGACGGCCGCTACCTGCTGGTCGACGCCGCGACGCTCGACGTGGCGGCCGCGACGTATCCGCCCGCGGTCGCGTTGCGCGTGGATCCCGCGGCGCCCGCCGCGGACGATCCCTACGCGGACCCGAAATTCCAGGTGCCGGACGACCTCGTCTGGTAAAAAAGGGGCAGGCGCCCTCTCATTCCGGATCGTAGTCGAGGTTGGAGGCGAGCCAGCGCTCCGCCTGGCGCAGCGGCACGCCCTTGCGCCGGGCGTAGTCGGCGACCTGTTCCTTCGACACGCGGCCGACGACGAAGTACTGGCTGCCCGGGTGGCTGAAATACCAGCCCGACACCGACGCCGCCGGATACATCGCCATGTGCTCGGTCAGGGTGATGCCGGTGTTCGCGGTCGCGTCGAGCAGGCGGAACAGCGTTTCCTTCTCGCTGTGCTCGGGGCACGCGGGATAGCCGGGGGCCGGGCGGATGCCGCGGTACTTCTCGGCGATCAGGGCCTCGGCATCGAGCGATTCGTCGGCCGCATAGCCCCACAGTTCCCTGCGCACGCGCTGGTGGATGCGCTCGGCCAGCGTTTCGGCGAGGCGGTCGGCGAGCGCCTTGAGCAGGATCGCGTTGTAGTCGTCGTGGTCGGCCTGGAAGCGCGCGACGTGCGGCTCGATGCCGAGGCCCGCGGTGACGGCGAAGCCGCCGATCCAGTCCTTGCGCCCGCTGTCCTTGGGCGCGATGAAGTCGGCGAGGCAGAAGTCGGGGCGCTCGGGCGGCTTCTCCGCCTGCTGGCGCAGGAAGTGCAGGGCGGTGCCGTCCGCGAGCACGACGTCGTCGCCGACGGCGTTCGCCGGCCAGAAGCCGACCACGGCCCGCGCGGTCAACCATTTTTCGTCGACGATCCGGCGCAGCATCGCCTGCGCGTCCGCGAAGAGCTCGCGCGCCTGCGCGCCGACCACGGCATCGTCGAGGATGTCGGGGTACCTGCCGGCCAGTTCCCAGGCGTTGAAGAACGGGCCCCAGTCGATCAGGCCGACGAGCTCGCCCAGCGGATAGTCGTCGAACACGGTGATGCCGGGCTTCAGCGGCGCCGGCGGCTCGTAGCCGGCCCAGCCGCCGTCGAAGCGCTGCTTGCGCGCGTGTTCCAGCGACACCAGGCGCTTGCCGCCGTCGCGGTTGCGGTGGCGCTGGCGGATCTCGGCGTAGTCGGCCTCGTTGGCGGCGACGAACGCGGCGCGCAGTTCGGGAGACACCAGCGACTGCGCGACGTTGACCGCGCGCGAGGCGTCCTTCACCCAGACGGTCGCGGCTTCGTAATGCGGGTCGATCTTGAGCGCCGTGTGCGCGCGCGAAGTGGTCGCGCCGCCGATCAGCAGCGGGATCGCCAGGCCCTGGCGCTGCATCTCGCGCGCCACGTGCGCCATCTCCTCGAGCGAGGGCGTGATCAGGCCGGAGACGCCGATCATGTCCGCGTTCTCCGCGATCGCGGTGTCGAGGATCTTCTGCGCCGGCACCATCACGCCGAGGTCGACGACCTCGAAGTTGTTGCAGGCCAGGACCACGCCGACGATGTTCTTGCCGATGTCGTGCACGTCGCCCTTGACCGTGGCCATGACGATCTTGCCGTTCGACCTGCCCGTGTCGCCGGACTTCGCCTTCTCCGCCTCGATGTAGGGCAGGAGGTGCGCCACCGCCTTCTTCATCACGCGCGCCGATTTCACCACCTGCGGCAGGAACATCTTGCCGGCGCCGAACAGGTCGCCGACGACGTTCATGCCGTCCATCAGCGGGCCTTCGATCACGTCGAGCGGGCGGGCGGCCTGCAACCGCGCCTCCTCGGTGTCGGCCTCGATGTGCGCGTCGATGCCGTGCACCAGCGAATGCGCCAGGCGCTCGCCGACGCTGCCGGTGCGCCAGGCGTCGCGCTCGCCGCTGTCCTCTTCCTTCCCGCGCTTGCCCTTGTAGCGCTCCGCGATCTCGAGCAGGCGTTCGGTCGCGTCGCGGCGCCGGTTCAGCACCACGTCCTCGACGCGCTCGCGCAACTCCGGGTCCAGGTCGTCGTAGAGGGGCAGGGCGCCGGCGTTGACGATGCCCATGTCCATGCCCGCGGCGATCGCGTGGTACAGGAAGACGACGTGGATCGCCTGGCGCACCGGCTCGTTGCCGCGGAACGAGAAGGAGACGTTCGAAACGCCGCCGGAGACGTGGCACAGGGGGAAGCGGCGCTTGAGTTCGCGCGCGGCCTCGATGAAGGCCACCGCGTAGCCGTCGTGCTCCTCGATGCCGGTGGCGATCGCGAACACGTTCGGGTCGAAGATGATGTCTTCCGGCGCGAAGCCGGCCTCGCGCGTCAGCAGCTCGTAGGCGCGCGCGCAGATGCCGACCTTGCGCTCGACGGTGTCGGCCTGGCCCTGCTCGTCGAAGGCCATCACCACCACCGCGGCGCCGTAGCGCTGCACGAGCCGCGCCTGGCGCAGGAATTCGGCCTCGCCCTCCTTCATCGAGATCGAGTTGACGATGCCCTTGCCCTGCAGGCACTTGAGCCCGGCCTCGATCACCGCGAACTTCGAGGAGTCGACCATCACCGGCACGCGCGCGATGTCGGGCTCGGCGGCGATCAGGTGCAGGAAGCGCACCATCGCCTCGGCCGAGTCGAGCATGCCCTCGTCCATGTTGACGTCGAGCACCTGGGCGCCGTTCTCGACCTGCTGGCGGGCGACGGCGACGGCTTCGTCGTAGCGGTCCTCGAGGATCAGCTTCTTGAACTTCGCCGAGCCGGTGACGTTGGTGCGCTCGCCGACGTTGACGAAGTTCGACTCCGGCGTGATCTCCAGGGGCTCGAGCCCGCTCAGGCGGGTGTTGCGCGCGAGGACGGCGCTCATGCCGCGGCTGCCCGCTGCGGCAGTTCGCGCGGGGCGACGCCGGCGACGGCGGCGCCGATCGCCGCGATGTGCTCCGGCGTGGTCCCGCAGCAGCCGCCGACGACGTTGAGCAGGCCGGCGCGGGCGAATTCGCCGAGCACGGCGGCCATGTCCTCCGGCGTCTCGTCGTAGCCGCCGAACGCGTTCGGCAGGCCGGCATTCGGATGGCAGCTCACGTACGCGTCGGCGACGCGAGAGAGCACGTCGATGTGCTGACGCAGGTCCTTCGCGCCCAGCGCGCAGTTGAGGCCGATGGACAGTGGCCGCGCGTGGCGCACCGAATACCAGAACGCCTCGGCGGTCTGTCCGGACAGGGTGCGGCCGGAGGCGTCGGTGATCGTGCCGGACACCATCACCGGCAGGCGCCCGCCGGCGGCGGCGAACGCATCGTCGATCGCGAACAGCGCGGCCTTGGCGTTGAGCGTGTCGAACACGGTCTCGACCATCAGGACGTCGGCGCCGCCCTCGACCAGCCCGAGCGCCGCTTCGCGGTAGGCGTCGGCGAGCTGGTCGAAGGTGATCGCGCGGAAGCCGGGGCGGTTCACGTCGGGACTGAGCGAGGCGGTGCGGCTGGTCGGGCCGAGCACGCCGACGGCGAAGCGCGGCTTCGACCGATCGCGCGCCTCGGCCGCGTCGCAGGCCGCGCGCGCGAGCTTCGCGCCCTCGCGGTTGAGCTCGCGCACCAGGTGCTGCAACCGGTAGTCCGACAGCGACACCGAGGTGGAATTGAAGGTGTTGGTTTCGACCAGGTCCGCGCCGGCGTCGAGGTAGGCATCGTGGATGCCGCGGATGATGTCCGGCCGGGTGAGCGTGAGCAGGTCGTTGTTGCCACGCTGGTCGTGGCCCTCGCAGCCGCAGCCGGGGCCGTGGGCATGGCCGTCGGTCGCGGCGAACAGCGCGTCGTAGCCCTCGGCGAAGCGCTCGCCGCGGTAGTCCCCTTCCTCCAGCGCGTGGCGCTGGATCATCGTGCCCATCGCGCCGTCGAGCACGAGGATGCGTCGCGCCAGCCCGGATTCGAGTCGCGCGACGCGGTCGGGATGGAGCCAGGGGAGCGGGTTCGCGGGGGCTTGGTTCAAGGCTTGCGTCCGATCAGCGAAACGACTTCGAAATGCGGCGGCCGGCGCTCGCGGGTGACGGTCTCGCTCGACACGAGTTCGAGCCCGGCCTTGTCGATGAAGCGGCGCAGGTCCTTCACCCCGAAGCCGAGGTTGACGTGGCCGTAGGCCTCGACCGCGGCGCGGTGCGCGTGCTTCGCGAGGCTGGACAGCAGCAGGCGCCCGCCGGGGCGCAGCACGCGCGCGGCCTCGGCCACTGCCTGCGCTGGCCGCGCGGCGTAGGTCAGCGCGTGCATCAGCACCACCAGGTCGAAGCTGGCGTCGGCACAGGGGAGGGCGTGCATGTCGCCCTCGCGCACCTCGACGTTCGGGAAGCGGCGCAGGCGTTCGGCGGCCGCGGCCACCACCTTCGGGCTGGTGTCGATGCACACGTAGCGGCCGGAATGCGGGGCGAGCAGCTCCGCGAGCACGCCGTCGCCCGAGGCGATGTCGAGCACGTCGCCGGGCTCGAGCAGCGGCAGCGCCGAGCGCGCCAGCGCTTCCCAGGTTCGGCCGGGCGAGTAGTGCCGCTCCATGTCGCCGGCGACCGAGTCGGCCCAGTTCTGGTCGGCGGCGCGCATCGCCAGCACGCCCGGCACGCGCTCGGCGTCCTGCCGCAGCAGCGGATCGTCGCTGCCGCTGCCGATCGCGTGCCAGAGCGCGCGTTGCGCCGGATCGAGCGCGCTTTCGTCGAAACGGTAGTAGGCCGAAACGCCGGCGCGGCGGTCGCGCACGAGGCCGGCTTCCTTGAGCTTGGCCAGGTGCGTGGACACGCGCGGCTGCGCGAGGCGGGTGATCGCGGAGAGTTCGGCCACGGTCAGCTCCTCGCCTTCGAGCAGCGAGAGCAGCCGCACGCGGGTGGCGTCGGCGAACACCTTGAGCCGGTCGGACCAGCCTTCGAGGTCCATCAATCTCACCATCGCGATACAGAGATGGACAAGTGTCCGCCCCTGTCCCGCCGGGGTCAAGCCCGCGGCCGGCTGACCCCGCGCGGCGCCGGGGCTACAATTGCGTTTTCGTTTCGCCCGGGAGCGGCCGTGGACCTGCGTTTCACCGAAGAACAGCTGATGATCCAGGACGTGGCGCGCCGGATCGCGCAGGAGAAGATCGCCCCCAGCGCGGAGCACCACGACCGGACCGGCGAATTCCCGCTGGAGAACATCCGCCTCCTCGGCGAGAACGGCCTGATGGGCATCGAGGTGCCGGCCGAGTACGGCGGCGCCGGCATGGACCCGGTCGCCTACGTGCTGGCGATGGTGGAGGTGGCCGCGGCCGACGCCGCGCACTCGACGATCATGTCGGTCAACAATTCCCTGTTCTGCAACGGCATCCTGACCCACGGCACCGAGGCGCAGAAGCAGAAGTACGTGCGCGCGATCGCCGAGGGCGAGGCCATCGGCGCGTTCGCGCTGACCGAGCCGCAGTCCGGGTCCGACGCCACCGCGATGCGCTGCCGCGCCGTGAAGCAGGCCGACGGCACGTTCGTGGTCAACGGCAAGAAGAGCTGGATCACCTCCGGCCCGGTCGCGAAGTACATCGTGCTGTTCGCGATGACCGACCCGGAGAAGGCGGCGCGCGGCATCACCGCCTTCCTCATCGACACCGACAAGCCGGGTTTCCACCGCGGCAAGACCGAGCCCAAGCTCGGCATCCGCGCATCGGCGACCTGCGAGATCGAGTTCACCGACTACGTGGTCCAGCCCGAAGAAGTGCTGGGCGAGGAAGGCCACGGTTTCAAGATCGCCATGGGCGTGCTCGACGCCGGCCGCATCGGCATCGCCTCGCAGGCGATCGGCATCGCCCGCGCCGCCTACGAGGCGACGCTGGCCTACGTGAGGGAACGCAAGGCCTTCGGCCAGCCGATCGGCGCGTTCCAGATGACCCAGGCCAAGATCGCCGACATGAAGTGCAAGCTCGACGCCTCGCTGCTGCTGACGCTGCGCGCGGCGTGGCTGAAGGGCCAGGGCCGGAAGTTCACCACCGAGGCCGCGGTCGCCAAGCTGACGGCGTCCGAGGCGGCGATGTGGATCGCGCACCAGGCCGTGCAGGTCCACGCCGGCATGGGCTACTCGAAGGAAATGCCGATCGAGCGCTATTTCCGCGACGCCAAGATCACCGAGATCTACGAGGGCACCAGCGAGATCCAGCGCCTGGTCATCGCCCGCCACGAAACCGGGCTGCGCTGAGCCGCATCGCGATGCGCGTCCCCGAGAAACCATCGCTGTCGATTTCCCTCCGTTTCTGAACCATACGGGGCCCGTGCTTGTGCGCGGGCCTCGTCGCATCCGGACACCAGGACCCCATGACCACGCCGAAGAACAAGAAACCCGCCGCCGCCAGGGCTCCCTCCACGCGCAAGCGCGCCGCCGGCGCCGCGACCCTGCCGGGCGGCGTGTCGATCGAGCCCATCCTCGAGGCGCTGCGCAAGCGCGCGCCGAAGGCCGCGCAGGCGCAGGCCGAGGCGTTCGCTCGGGCGTTCTACCGGCGCATGAGCGCGGACGAGATGGGGCAGCACAGCCCCGCCGGCTGGGCCGAGCTGGCCTGGGACTTCCTGGAGCAGGCGCAGCGGCGCAAGCCCGGCAAGGCCGACGTGCGCGTGTTCAACGCGAGCCTGAAGGAGGACGGCTGGGAGTCCCCGCACACGGTCGTCCAGGTGGTCAACGACGACATGCCGTTCCTGGTCGATTCGGTGACCATGGCGCTGGCGGACCAGGGCATCGGCGTGCACGTGCTCGGCCACCCGGTGGTGCGCACCGAGCGCGACAAGGCCGGCCGGTTGATCGCGATCGGTGCCGATGCCGGCGAGAACGCGCGCGGCGAATCGCTGATGCACCTGGAGATCGACCGCCAGGCCGCGGCCGCGATGCCGGCCATCGCCGCCTCGATCGAGGCGGTGCTGCAGGACGTGCGCGCCGCCGTGAGCGACTGGGACGCGATGCGCGCGAAGATGCTGCAGGTCGCCGACGACCTGGAGACGCGGCGCATGCCGGTGTCGGAGGCGGGCCGCAAGGAGGCGCAGGCGTTCCTGCGCTGGGCCGCCGACAACCACTTCACCTTCCTCGGGTACCGCGAGTACGACGTGGTGCGCAAGGGCGGCAGCGAACTGCTGTGCGCGGTCGGCGAGTCCGGCCTCGGCCTGCTGCGCGGCAAGGAGAAGGGCAAGGCGCGCGACCTGAAGACCCTCGCGGCGCACTACATGCCGCAGTCGGGTTCCGTCGACGCGCTGATCCTGACCAAGACCAACGCGCGTGCCACGGTGCACCGCCCGGGCTACATGGACTACATCGGCGTGCTCAAGTTCGACAAGGACGGGCGCCCGGTGGCCGAGCAGCGCTTCCTCGGCCTGTACACGTCCAGCGCCTACAGCCGCCGCCCGTGGGAAATCCCGCTGGTGCGCGAGCGCCACGAACACGTGATGCGCGCCTCGGGGCTGTCGCCGACCGGCCACAGCGGCAAGGCCCTGCGCCACATCATCGAGTCGCTGCCGCGCGACGAGCTGTTCCAGTCGAGCGAGGCGGAACTGCTGCGCACGGCCACCGGGATCCTCGGCCTCCAGGAGCGCGTGCGCAGCAAGCTGTTCCTGCGTCGCGACCGCTACGGCCGCTTCTGGTCGGCGCTGGCCTACATCCCGCGCGACCGCTTCAACACCGAGGTGCGCCACCGGATCGAGGCGATGCTGAAGCAGGGCCTCGGCGGCGACAGCATCGACACCACCGTGCAGGTCGGCGAGTCGCCGCTGGCGCAGTTGCACCTCATCGTCCGGCCGCGCGGCGGCGAGGCGGCGGAGGGCGTCGACATCGCGGCGCTCGAGGCGCAGCTCGCGGAGATCGTGCGCAACCGCCAGGACGAGCTGCGCGAGCGCCTGGTCGCGGCCGAAGGCGAGGAGCGCGGCCTCAAGCTCGCCAACCGCTGGGGCCGCGCGCTGCCGGCCGGCTACATCGAGCAGGCGGGCGCGGCGGTCGCCGCCGATGACGTGAAGTGCCTCGCGTCGCTGCGCGATGCGGCCGACCTGCGCATCAGCCTGTATCGCAGTGGGAGCGGCGACGGCGGCGCGGACGGCGGCCTGCGCCTGAAGTTCTATCGCCTCGGCCACGACATCCCGCTGTCGGACGCGCTGCCGATGATGGAAAACATGGGCCTGCGCGTGATCACGGAGCATCCTTACCGGATCGAGGTCCCCGGCGGCGACGGCGACGTCGTCGCCTGGATCCAGGATTTCGAGGTCGAGGCGGTGCGCGCCGACCTCGACGTCGACAGCCTCGACGAATCGTTCGAGGAGGCCTTCGGCCAGGTCTGGCGCGGCCAGGCCGAGAACGACGGCTTCAACCGCCTGATCCTCGGCGCGAACCTCGGCTGGCGCCAGGTCGCGGTGCTGCGCGCGTACGGCAAGTACCTGCAGCAGGTCGGCGTGCCGTTCTCCCAGGCCTACGTCGAGGAGACGTTCAACCGCTATCCGCTGCTCGCCCGCCTGGTGTGCGAGCTGTTCGAGGCGCGCTTCCACCCGGCGACCGGCAGCGAGGACAAGGCCGAGGTCGGGCGCGGGCAACGGGCGCTGGCGGCGCAGCTGCATGCGCTCGCCGGCGACGACGCCACCCGGGCGCTGCTGCAGCCGGTGATCGATGCCCGCAGCGGCGACCGCCTCCGCCAGGTCGAGGCCACGCGCGCCGCGCTGCTGGGCCTGCTCGACCGCGTGTCGAGCCTGGACCAGGATCGCATCCTGCGCAGCTTCATCGGCTGCATCGACGCGACCCTGCGCACCAGCTACTACATCGACTACAAGCGCGACGGCGACGGTTCGCCGCTGCGCGCCGACGGCGGCCCGGCCGACTACATCGCCTTCAAGCTCGATTCGGCGAAGGTGCCCGACCTGCCGAAGCCGCGCCCGTACCGCGAGATCTGGGTCTGCGGCCCGCGCGTCGAGGGCGTGCACCTGCGCTTCGGCCCGGTCGCCCGCGGCGGCCTGCGCTGGTCCGACCGCCGCGAGGACTTCCGCACGGAGGTGCTCGGCCTGGTCAAGGCGCAGATGGTGAAGAACACCGTGATCGTGCCGGTCGGCTCGAAGGGCGGCTTCTTCTGCAAGCAGCTGCCCGATCCTTCGGTGGACCGCGACGCCTGGTTCGCCGAGGGCGTGGCCTGCTACAAGCGCTTCATCAACGGCCTGCTCGACATCACCGACAACCTGGTCGACGGCAAGGTCGTGCATCCGGCGAACGTCGTGCGCCACGACGGCGACGACCCGTACCTGGTGGTCGCGGCCGACAAGGGCACCGCGACCTTCTCCGACATCGCCAACGGCATCGCCCAGGCGCACGGCTTCTGGCTCGACGACGCGTTCGCGTCCGGCGGCTCGGTCGGCTACGACCACAAGGGCATGGGCATCACCGCGCGCGGCGCGTGGGAGTCGGTGAAGCGCCACTTCCGCGCGATGGGCCGCGATTCGCAGGCGCAGGACTTCACCTGCGTCGGCATCGGCGACATGTCCGGCGACGTGTTCGGCAACGGCATGCTGCTGTCGAAGCACATCCGCCTGCTGGCCGCGTTCGACCACCGCCACATCTTCATCGATCCGGATCCCGACGCCGCGCGCACGTTCAAGGAGCGCGAGCGGATGTTCAAGCTGCCGCGTTCGTCGTGGGCCGACTACGACGCGAAGCTGATCAGCAAGGGCGGCGGCATCTACCCGCGCAGCGCCAAGTCGATCCCGCTGTCGCCGCAGGCGAAGGCCGCGCTCGGCATCGACGCGTCGGTGGCCGCGCTGAGCCCGGCCGAGCTGATGGGCGCGATCCTGAAGGCGCCGGTGGACCTGCTGTGGAACGGCGGCATCGGCACCTACGTCAAGGCCTCGTCCGAGACCAACGCCGACGTCGGCGACCGCGCCAACAACGCGCTGCGCGTCAACGGCCGCGACCTGCGCTGCAAGGTGGTGGGCGAGGGCGGCAACCTGGGCTGCACCCAGCTCGGCCGCATCGAGGCGGCGCTGCACGGCGTGCTGCTCAACACCGACTTCATCGACAACTCGGCCGGCGTCGACACCTCGGACCACGAGGTGAACATCAAGATCCTGCTCAACGGCCAGGTGCAGGCGAAGAAGCTCAAGCTCCCCGAGCGCAACAAGCTGCTGGCGTCGATGACCGACGAGGTCGCCGGGCTGGTGCTCAACGACAACTACCGCCAGAACCAGGCATTGAGCCTGATGGAGCGGATGAGCCTGTCGCGCCTGGGCTCCAAGCAGCACTTCATCCGCACCCTGGAGTCGCAGGGACTGCTCGACCGCCAGATCGAGTACCTGCCGAGCGACGCCGAGATCGCCGAGCGCAAGGCGCGCGGCATCGGCCTGACCCGGCCGGAGCTGGCGGTGCTGCTGTCGTACTCCAAGCTGGTCGCGTTCCAGCAGCTGCTGGATTCGGACGTGCCCGAGGATCCCTACCTGTCGAAGGAACTGGTGCGCTACTTCCCCGAGCCGCTGCAGGCGAAGTACGCGAAGGCCATGGAGCAGCACCGCCTGAAGCGCGAGATCATCGCCACGGCGGTCACCAACTCCACGATCAACCGGATGGGCGCGACCTTCCTGCTGCGCATGCAGGAGGACAGCGGCCGCTCGGTGGGCGAGGTCGCGAAGGCGTTCACGATCACGCGCGAGACGCTGGACGCGCGCGCGCTGTGGGCCGGCATCGACGCGCTCGACGGCAAGGTCCACGAGTCGGCGCAGGTCGACGCCCTGCAGGTGATCTGGAACCTGCAGCGTTCGTTCACGCGCTGGCTGCTGTCGCGGCCGGGCGCGATCCCGGACATCACCAGCGCGGTCGAGCGCTACCACGACGGCTTCCGCGACATCCGCGCCGGCGAGAACATCCTGCCGGACGCGATGCGCCCGGCCTACGAGGCGAGCATCGCCGAGTGGAAGGCCAAGGGCATCGGCGGCGACCTCGGCGGCCAGCTCGCGGCGCTGCCGTACCTCGAGCCGTGCGCGGACCTGATCGAGCTGGCGCGCGAGCGCCGCATGCGCCCGGTCGAGGTGGCCAAGGCCTACTACCGCCTCGCCGAGGCGCTGAACCTGCCGTGGCTGCAAGGGCAGGTCGACGCGCTCAAGGTCGAGGGC
>DASTWT010000302.1:0-5228 GCA_035765815.1 Luteimonas sp.
GTCCAAGACGGTCCCGCCGAAGCGCCAGATCATCAAGGACATCTCGCTGTCGTTCTTCCCGGGCGCCAAGATCGGCCTGCTCGGCCTGAACGGCGCGGGCAAGTCGACGGTGCTGAAGATCATGGCCGGCGTCGACACCGACTACAGCGGCGAAGCGCGCCCGGCGGCGGGCATCAAGGTCGGCTACCTACCGCAGGAGCCGCAGATCGATCCGGAGAAGACCGTGCGCGAGGCGGTCGAGGAAGGCGTCGGCGAAGTGCTGAACGCGCAGGCCGCGCTCGACGCGGTCTACGCCGCCTACGCCGAGGAAGGCGCCGACTTCGACGCGCTCGCGAAGGAACAGGAGCGGCTTGAGGCGATCCTCGCCGCCGGCGACGCGCACACGCTGGAGAACCAGCTCGAAGTCGCGGCCGATGCGCTGCGCCTGCCGCCGTGGGACGCGAAGATCGGCAACCTGTCGGGCGGCGAGAAGCGCCGCGTCGCGCTGTGCCGCCTGCTCCTGCAGAAGCCGGACATGCTGCTGCTCGACGAGCCGACCAACCACCTCGACGCCGAGTCGGTCGAGTGGCTGGAGCAGTTCCTCGCGCGCTACACCGGCACCGTGGTCGCGGTCACCCACGACCGCTACTTCCTCGACAACGCCGCCGAATGGATCCTCGAGCTCGACCGCGGCCGCGGCATCCCCTGGAAGGGCAACTACACCGAGTGGCTGGTGCAGAAGGAAGACCGCCTCAAGCGCGAGGAATCGCAGGAGAAGGCGCGCCAGAAGGCGATCCAGAAGGAACTCGAGTGGGCGCGGCAGAACGCCAAGGGCGGCCGCTCGAAGGGCAAGGCGCGCCTGGCCCGCATCGAGGAGCTGCAGTCGGTCGATTACCAGAAGCGCAACGAGACCAACGAGATCTTCATCCCGCCGGGCGAGCGCCTGGGCAACAAGGTCATCGAGTTCAAGAACGTGTCGAAGAGGTTCGGCGACCGCCTGCTGATCGACGACCTTTCGTTCTCGGTGCCGCCAGGCGCGATCGTCGGCATCATCGGCCCGAACGGCGCCGGCAAGTCGACGCTGTTCCGCATGATCACCGGCCAGGAGAAGCCGGATTCGGGCGAGATCGACATGGGCCCGACCGTGAAGCTGGCCTACGTCGACCAGAGCCGCGACGCGCTGGCCGGCAACCACAACGTGTTCCAGGAAGTCAGCGGCGGCCTCGACATCCTCAACATCAACGGCATCGAGATCCAGTCGCGCGCCTACATCGGCCGCTTCAACTTCAAGGGCCAGGACCAGCAGAAGCTGGTCGGCACGCTGTCGGGCGGCGAGCGCGGCCGCCTGCACATGGCCAAGACGCTGCTGCAGGGCGGCAACGTGCTGCTGCTCGACGAGCCGTCGAACGACCTCGACATCGAAACGCTGCGCGCGCTCGAGGACGCGCTGCTCGAGTTCCCGGGCAACGCCTTCGTGATCTCGCACGACCGCTGGTTCCTGGACCGCATCGCCACGCACATCCTCGCCTTCGAGGGCGACTCGCACGTGGAGTTCTTCCAGGGCAACTACCGCGAGTACGAAGAGGACAAGAAGCGCCGCATGGGCGACAACGCCGGCCCGCACCGCCTGCGCTTCAAGGCCCTCAAGTAAGGCGTTTTTCAGCCAAAAAAAACGGGGGGGAGGTCGCGATGAACTTCATGCAGGCGTTGCGCGCGCGGTGGAGCGACTCGGGGTCGCTGGTGTGCGTTGGGCTGGATCCGGAGCCGGCGAAGTTCCCGGCGCGGTTCTCGGGCGATCCGGAGGCGGTGTTCGCCTTCTGCCGCGACATCGTGGACGCCACCGCGGAATACGCCTGCTGCTTCAAGCCGCAGATCGCGCATTTCGCCGCGCTCGGCGCCGAAGCGGCGCTGTCCCGGCTCATCGGGCACATCCACGCGGCGCATCCGGGCGTCCCGGTGATTCTCGATGCCAAGCGCGGCGACATCGGTTCGACCGCGCAGCGCTACGCGATCGAGGCGTTCGACCGCTACGGCGCCGACGCGGTCACCGCCAATCCCTACCTCGGCCGCGATTCGGTGCAGCCGTTCCTCGACCGCGCCGACCGCGGCGTGGTGATCCTGTGCCGCACCTCGAATCCGGGCGCCGGCGACCTGCAGGATCTCCTGGTCGACGGCCGCCCGCTGTACCAGCACGTCGCGGACAAGGCGGCGCGCGAGTGGAACGGCAACGGCAACTGCATGCTCGTCGTCGGCGCGACCTGGCCGGAGCAGCTGCGCGACGTGCGCGCGCGCGTGGGCGACCTGCCCTTCCTGGTGCCGGGCGTCGGCGCCCAGGGCGGCGACGCCGAGGCCGTCGTCCGCAACGCGAAGACCGCCGACGGCACCGGCCTGGTGGTGAGCTCCTCGCGCGCGATCCTGTACGCCTCGTCGGGCGACGACTACGCCGACGCCGCGGCCGCCGCCGCGCGCGCGCTGCGCGACACGCTCAACCGCGCGCGCTGACCGTTCCGCCTGGATCACCGATCCCTGAAGGCGACGGGTTCCGGCCTGCGGTCGCGCTTGCGGATGACCACTGTTCCGGCCATGTGGTCGTGCCACCCCTGTTTCCTCGGATCCAGTCCGACCCAGGCAAATCCAACGAACAACCCGATCGTGCTGACGAAGTAGCCCAGGTAGCGGATGAGCGCCGTGCCGAGCGACAGGCCTTCGCCCGTTTCCGCGTCGACGATCCGCGCGCCGATCGCCATCTTGCCGGGCGTTTGCCCACGGGCGACCCAGAGCCATACGACCGCCGCGATCGGCAGGACCCAGCTGATGATGAACTCGGCGGGACCATGGAGGATCCTGCCGTCCGTCCAGTAGGTCCAACCGTAGATCATCGTCAACGCGGGCATCGTGATCGCCCAGATGAGGATCGTATCGATGATTGCGGCGCCGACGCGCGGCCAGAACCCCACGTATTCCATGTCCGGTCGCTCCATCATCCCCTCCCGGGTTCAACCCTTGGAAATCCGGCCGAGCACGCTGCGCGCCGCCGCGATCGGGAACCGCGCGAAGATCGCGAGGAACACGGCCACGCGCGTCAGGAGGCCGCGCCGCGGCGCCTCGAACTTGCGGAAGTAGCGCCACAGGCCCAGGTGCTTGTGCCATTCGACGAACATCGGCCGCGCGCGGCTGGACACGCCGCGCACGTGCAGCACCACGACGTCGTTGGCGACGGCGACGGTCGCGCCGGCGGCGCGCGCGCGGCGGCACAGGTCGAGGTCCTCCGCGTGCAGGCGGTAGCGCGCGTCGAAGCCGCCGATGCGGGCGAACAGCGCGCGCGGCAGCAGCATCAGCGCGCCCGACACCGCGTCGACGCGCTGCAGCGGCTGCGACGGATCGGCGGGCACGTCCAGGCGCGACGTGCGCGGCGAGCGCAGCATCGCCGCGAAGTCGGGGTCGCGGCGGCGCGCGGCGGCGTCGTGCGCGCCGTCCTCGCCGACGAGGTCGGCCCCCACCAGCCCGCCCCCGAGCACGCGCGCGCGGTCGCGCAGCAGCGCCAGCGTATCGGGTCCGACCAGGCAATCGGGATTGACGAACGCCAGCCAGGCCGCGGCTTCGCCCGCGTCGGCCGCGCCCTGGTTGCAGGCGGTGGCGAAGCCGGGATTGTCGGGGTTGGCGATGAAGTGCACGCGCGCGTCCGCGGCGGCGTGCCGCTGCACGACCGCAACCGTGTCGTCGGTGGAGGCGTTGTCGACGACGCGGATCGCGACGAGGCCGGCGGCGGCGCGCAGGCGCGCGAGGCAGTCGCCGATCGTCGACGCGCTCTCGTGCGTGACCACGACCGCGGCGATCCCGTCGCCGGCGTCCCCGCCCGCGTTCGCGCCCTCGCCGTCGCCGTCCGTCGCCGTCATTCCCGGATTGTAGCCACGACGGCGGCGCCCGGCCGGGCGGCGCACGCCCTCACCCCGGGAACGCGAACTCGCCCTGCGGCAGCGGCGGATCGACCAGCCGCTCGCGGCGCACGAGCTCTTCGCGCATCGCCCGCAGCGGGTCCTGCATCAGGAATTCCGCCAGCCGCGCATGCCACGCCGGCCAGCGCGCGGCGAGCAGGTCGAGGTCGCCGTCGGCGGGCGCGCCCTCGCCGCCGCGGGCGACGAACGCGGTCTCGCACAGCGCGTTGCGCCAGCCCATGCCGGCCAGGCGCAGCGACAGGTCGGCGAGCGCGGCGTACCAGGAGCCGTAGCTCGCGGCATCGACGCCGCCCGCACGCGCGCGCGCACTGCCGCGCAGCAGCACCGCGTGCGCCACGGCCGAAGGCAGTTCGGGGTGGTGCGGCGGCATCGCCGCGCACGCGCGCGCGAGCCGCGGCAGGTCGGCCGGCATCGGCGCGATCTCGCCCACGCGCGGCCAGGCCGCCGCTTCGCCCGCGTTGCACCAGGGGGTCGCGGTGCCGATCGCGGGATCGCGGCGCAGGCACGCGGCCAGTTGCGCCAGCCAGTCGGGCGCGGGCACCGCGTCGGGCGCGAGCACGGCGACGTCGGCGTCGCCGCAGGCCGCGAGCGCTTCGGCGATGTGCGCGGCTTCGCCGACGCTGCGCTGCCGCCGCGTGCAGGTCGCGTCCAGCCGCGTCGCCGCGAGCCAGCGCTCGACGATCGCCATGCCGCGCGGGCCCGCCTGCGCATCGTCCGCGAGCCAGACGCGCGTGCCCGCCGGCGTGCCCGCGTCGAGCGCGGCGAGGCAGGCGTCGAGCGCGGCATCGTCGGTGCCCAGCGGCACCAGCACGATGGGCAGCGCGGACGCCGGCGAAGCCTTCGAGCGCGGCGCGGAAGCCGGCAAGGCGGCGCCGCCGTCAGCGCGCCTTCGCGCGCTGCAGCGGCTCCATCGCGCGGAACTGCTGCGTGTACTCGTCGGTGAGCGCGCGCGCGTCCTCGGGGTCGCGGATGATCGTCGGCGTCAGCAGCACGATCACCTCGTTGCGCCCGCTGGTCGCGCTGCGCGTGCCGAACAGCGAGCCCAGCACCGGGATCCGGCTCAGGTAGGGCACGCCGGAGGAACCATTTTCGGCGCTGTCGCTGATCAGGCCCGCGAGCATCACCGTGTCGCCGCTGCGGATCGCGGCCTCGGTCTTGAGCCGGCGCGTGTCGATCGGCACGTTGCAGTTGGCCGCGTTCGAGGCGCAGCTGGCCGGCACCGCGCCGGGCGAGCTGACTTCCTGCACGAGGTCGAGGAACACCATGCCGTCCTTCGTCACCCGCGGCCGCACC
>DASTWT010000303.1:0-2649 GCA_035765815.1 Luteimonas sp.
GGGCGCGTCGGCGTCGCTCCAGCGGCGCAGCGGCGCGTCCATGAACCCTTCGACGGCGCGCGCGAGGGCGGGCATCACCGGTGCGAGCGCGAGGGCGAGCACGCGGAACAGGTTCAGGCCCTGCGTGCACACGGCCTGCAGCTCGGCGTCGGCGCCTTCCGCGCCTTCACCGGTGCGTTTCGCGACGACCCACGGCTTCCTGTCGTCGATGTAGCGGTTGGCTTCGTCGGCGAGCGCCATGGCCAGGCGCAGCACCGTCGCCGGCTCGTTGCGCAGGTAGGCTTCGCGGATCGGGCCGAGCGCCGCGACGGCGCGCGCATACGCTTCGGGTTCGGGCAGCGCGTCCGCGAGCCGGCCGTCGAAGCGCTTGCCGATGAACCCGGCGCAGCGGCTGGCGAGGTTGACGAACTTGCCGACCACGTCGCTGTTCACGCGCGCGACGAAGTCGGCGAGGTTGAGGTCGAGGTCGTCGACGCCGCCCGAGGACTTCGCGGCGAAGTAGTAGCGCAGCGCTTCCGGCGGCAGGCCGCAGTCGAGCCAGGTGCGCGCCATCACGAAGGTGCCGCGCGATTTCGACATCTTCGCGCCGTCCACCGTGAGGTAGCCGTTGACGTGCAGCCGCGTCGGCGCGCGCAGGCCCGCGCCGTGCAGCACCGCCGGCCAGAACAGCCCGTGGAAGTTGACGATGTCCTTGCCGATGAAGTGGTGCATCTCCGCGTCGGAGCCGTTCGCGACGTAATCGTTGAACGGCAGGCCGGCGCGCTCGCACAGCGCCTGGAAGCTCGCGAGGTAGCCGATCGGCGCGTCGATCCAGACGTACAGGTACTTGCCCGGATGTCCCGGGATCTCGAAGCCGAAGTAGGGCGCGTCGCGCGAGATGTCCCAGGGACGCAGGCCACCTTCGCCGTCGAGCCATTCCTGCAGCTTCGCCTTGACGCCCGGCACCGCGACGTCGCCCGCGAGCCACTCCCGCAGGAAGGATTCGAACTGGCCGAGCTCGAAGAAGAAGTGTTCCGACTCCCGCAGCTCCGGCGTCGCGCCGCTCACCACCGAGTACGGCGACTTCAGGTCGGTCGGCGAATACGTCGCGCCGCAGTGCTCGCAGTTGTCGCCGTACTGGTCGGGCGTGCCGCAGTTCGGGCAGGTGCCCTTCACGTAGCGGTCGGGCAGGAACATGCCCTTCACCGGATCGTAGAGTTGCGCGACCGAGCGCCGCGACACGTGGCCGTTCGCTTCCAGGCGCGCGTAGATGCCCTCGGTGAGCGCGCGGTTGCGCGCCGAGTTGGTCGAGTCGTAGTGGTCGAAGGCGACGCCGAAGTCGGCGAAGTCGCGCTCGTGCGAGGCCTGGATGCCGGCGATGAAGGCTTCGGGCGTGGTGCCCGCTTTCTCCGCGGCAAGCATGATCGGCGTGCCGTGGGTGTCGTCGGCGCAGACGAAATGCGTGGTGCCGCCGGCCATGCGCCGCGCCCGCACCCAGATGTCGGCCTGGATGTAGCCCACCAGGTGTCCCAGGTGCAGCGGACCGTTGGCGTAGGGCAGGGCGTTGGTGACGAGCGCGGGGCGCAGCATGGGATTCGCCGGGGATTCGCGGGAGAAGCGGGCCGCGATTATCGCATGGCCATTTCCCACCCCGCAGAGCCGAGCCATGCTCGGCTGCGCTGCTTCGGGCGATCGATCAGCCGACCATGGGTCGGCCCTACTCGGCGCGGACCCAGGTCTGCGTGCGGCCGAGCAGCGAGAAGCCGAGATAGCCGCGCACCTCCAGCTTCCTGCCGCCCTCGATCGGCGTCATCTTCGCCGAGTACACCTTGCCGTTCTTCGGATCCATGATCTGGCCGTCGTCCCAGGTGTCGCCTTCATGGCGCAGGCCCCAGGCGATGACCATGCCTTCGATCGGCTTGTTGTGGTTCGCGCCCTTGCACGCGTCGCACAGCGGGTGCGGGCCCTTGTCCGAGTCGAGCACCTGGAGGACCTTGCCCTGCAGCGTGCCGTTCGCGGTCTCGGTGATCTCGACGACCGACTTCACCTTGCCGGTCTTGTCGTCGATGGTCCGCCATTTGCCGACGGGCGTGCTGTGGACGGGCGTGTTCTGGGCGAAGGCGGCGGACGAAAGCGCCGCGAGCGGCAGGACGAACAGCAGGACGAGCAGCTTGGCGCGCATGTTCCCTCCAGGGGGATGCCGGATGGCCCCGTTTATACCGCATCCGGGACCGTATGGAAGGGGTGCGCGGCGCTACAATGCGCGGCATGGATGAAGCCATTCAGCAGGACCTTTCCCGGCGCATCGCCGCGGTCGCCGATCCGCGCACCGGCCTGCCGCTTTCCGGCGCCGGCGTGCGTCCCCGCGTGACGGCGGCGGGCGACGGCGTGGCCGTGTCGCTCGCGACCGGCTTCCCGGTGGCGACGGAAGACCTGCCCGCGTTGCAGGAGGCCGTCGCCGCCGCGGTCGCGCCGCGGCCGCTGGCGGGTTTCGAACTCGCGCCGCGCATCGTCGCGCATGCGCCGCAACCCAACGTCGCGCTGTCGCCGCGGGTGCGCAACATCATCGCCGTCGGCGCCGGCAAGGGCGGCGTCGGCAAGTCGACGGTCGCGGTGAACCTGGCGCTCGCGCTGGCCGCGGACGGCGCGCGGGTCGGCGTGCTCGACGCC
>DASTWT010000304.1:0-5862 GCA_035765815.1 Luteimonas sp.
GGTCCTTCCAGGTGCCGGCGACGCCGGGCACCTGCGCCTGGCCGCCGAGCTTGCCCTCGGTGCCGACCTCGCGGGCCACGCGCGTCACCTCGGCGGCGAAGCCGTTGAGCTGGTCCACCATCGTGTTGACGGTGTCCTTCAGCTGCAGGATCTCGCCCTGCGCGTCCACCGTGATCTTGCGCGAGAGGTCGCCCTTGGCCACCGCGGTGGTCACGTCGGCGATGTTGCGCACCTGCGCGGTGAGGTTGGACGCCAGCGAGTTGACGTTGTCGGTGAGGTCCTTCCAGGTGCCGGCGACGCCGGGCACCTGCGCCTGGCCGCCGAGCTTGCCCTCGGTGCCGACCTCGCGGGCCACGCGCGTCACTTCGGCGGCGAAGCCGTTGAGCTGGTCCACCATCGTGTTGATGGTTTCCTTCAGCTGCAGGATCTCGCCGCGCACGTCCACGGTGATCTTGCGCGAGAGGTCGCCCTTGGCCACCGCGGTGGTCACGTCGGCGATGTTGCGCACCTGCAGGGTCAGGTTCGACGCCATCGAGTTGACGTGGTCGGTGAGGTCCTTCCAGGTGCCGGCGACGTCGGGCACCTGCGCCTGGCCGCCGAGCTTGCCCTCGGTGCCGACCTCGCGGGCCACGCGCGTCACCTCGGCGGCGAAGCCGTTGAGCTGGTCCACCATCGTGTTGACGGTTTCCTTGAGCTGCAGGATCTCGCCCTGCACGTTCACCGTGATCTTGCGCGACAGGTCGCCGCGCGCGACGGCCGTGGTCACTTCCGCGATGTTGCGCACCTGCGACGTCAGGTTCGACGCCATCGCGTTCACCGAGTCGGTGAGGTCCTTCCAGGTGCCCGCGACACCGGGCACGATCGCCTGGCCGCCGAGCTTGCCCTCGGTGCCGACCTCGCGGGCCACGCGCGTCACCTCGGAGGCGAAGCCGCGGAGCTGGTCCACCATCGTGTTGATGGCTTCCTTGAGCTGCAGGATCTCGCCGCGCACGTCCACCGTGATCTTGCGCGACAGGTCGCCGTTGGCCACGGCGATGGTCACGTCGGAAATGTTGCGGACCTGCGCCGTGAGGTTGTTCGCCATCTGGTTCACGGAGTCGGTCAGGTCCTTCCACACGCCCGACACGCCCTTCACCTTCGCCTGGCCGCCGAGCAGGCCGGCGGTGCCGACCTCGAGCGCCACGCGCGTCACCTCGGACGAGAACTCGCCCATCTGTTCGATCATGCGGTTGACGATGTTCGCCGAGCGCAGGAATTCGCCCTGCAGCGGGCGGCCGTCGGCTTCCAGCGGCACGCTCCGGGTGAGGTCGCCCTTGGCCACGCCGGCCATCGCCTCGGTCATCGTCTCGACCGGGCGCACCAGGTCGTCGATCAGCTGGTTGACGGACTGCTCCATGTCGGCCCACGCGCCCTGGCGGTTGGCGGGCGCGACGCGCTGCCGGGTCTGTCCCTGGCGGCCGACCTTGTGGCCGACGCGCGCCAGATCCGTGGCAAGGCGCTTGTTGGCGTTGACGATCTCGTTGAAGTTGTAGGCGAGCTTGCCGGCGATGCCCTCCCAGTGCAGCGGCAGCTGCACGGAGAAGTCGCCCGCATTCACGTCCTGCATCGCCGCGAGCAGGCGGGTCAGCGCTTCGACCTCGTCGGGCGCGGCCGCGGCCGCTGGGCTGGCGAGCCCGTTGCCCGCGCGCGCCCGGCGTCGGGTGGTGGTGCCTGGTTCGTTCACTTGCGCCCCCTGCGGCCCGGATCGGTCTCGGAAAGTCGGGTCGAGCACGATAAGGTAGCCCCCGTCGTCGTCGCATGCATGCACACGGCCTTCACGCCGGCGGCCCGCGGGAACGCCGGTGTTAAGCTGCCGCGAACCCGAGGGAGCCACCGAATGCCTGGAAACCAGACCTCTGCCCGGCCGAAGGGCGGCATGCCGCTGCACTGGAAAATGGCGATCGGTTTCTTCGCCGGCCTCGTCCTGGGGCTCGTGGTGCACACCACCGGCGGTGCCGATGCGGGCTGGGTCCAGGGCCTCACCACCTGGGTGACGCAGCCGGTCGGCACGCTGTTCCTGCGCCTGATCTTCATGCTGGTGCTGCCGCTGCTGTTCTCGGCGCTGGTGGTCGGCGTCGCCGAGATGGGCGACATCCGCTCGCTCGGACGGATCGGCTGGAAGACGCTGGCCTACACGGTCGTCGTTTCCGGCATCGCGGTGCTGCTGGGACTCGCCCTCGTGAACTGGCTGAAGCCGGGCGCGGGCGTGGATCCGGCGACCGCGCAGCAGCTGCTCGGGCAGGGCGCGCAGCGCGCCCAGGCCATCGTCAGCGGCCTCGGCGAGCAGCCCCGCGGCCTGGACATGCTGCTCTCGATCGTGCCGGACAACGTCATCGGCGCTGCGGCGTCCAACGGCATCCTCGCGGTGATGTTCTTCGCACTGATGCTCGGCATCGGCCTGGTGCTGACGCCGTCGCCGGCCGCGCGCGTGCTGCTGCGCGGGATCGAGGGCCTGTTCGAGGTCTCGATGACGCTGATCGGGCTGGTGATCCGGCTCGCCCCGTACGCCGTGTTCTGCTTCATGTTCAACCTCGCCGCGCTGTTCGGCTGGGACCTGCTGGCGCGCCTGGGCGCCTACGTCGGCGTGGTGGTGCTGGCGCTGGCGATCCACATGTTCGTCGTCTACTCGCTCGCGCTGAAGTTCGCCGGCGGCTGGTCGCCGCTGAAGTTCTTCCGCGGCGTGCAGGAAGCGATGGTGATGGCGTTCTCGACCGCCTCGTCGAACGCCACGCTCCCGACTTCGCTGCGGGTGGCCGAGGAAGAGCTGAAGCTGCCGAACAAGGTGTCGCGCTTCGTGTTGACCGTCGGCGCCACCGCCAACCAGAACGGCACGGCCCTGTTCGAGGGCGTCACGGTGCTGTTCCTCGCCCAGTTCTTCGGCGTCGACCTGACGCTGGCGCAGCAGGCGACGGTGATGTTCGTGTGCATCCTCGGCGGCATCGGCACGGCCGGCGTGCCCGCCGGTTCGCTTCCGGTGGTGGCGCTGATCTGCGGGATGGTCGGCGTGCCGCCGGAGGGCATCGGCCTGATCCTGGGCGTGGACCGCTTCCTCGACATGTGCCGGACCACGCTCAACGTCACCGGCGACCTGGTCGCCGCGGCGGTGGTCTCGCGCGGCGAGGAAGACACGCACGGCATCGCCGCCGACGCGCCCTGACGGCACGCGGGCCTGCGGGGCGTCAATCCTCCGGCTTGAGCAGGTCCAGCAGGGCGGCCCGGCGCTTTGCCGGCAGGCTGCGATAACGCAACAGCAGTGCGCGTTCCTTCTCGTCGCGCGCCACCGGCGATGCTTCGCGGGCGGTGTATGGCGACTTGCCTTCCTTGACCGTGCTCGCCGCTGGCTGGGCGCCGCAGATCAGTTCGTCCAGCGAGCGGCCGAGTTCCCGGCGCAGCTCCGGCAGCATGCGGAAGCTCGGCGTCTCGCGCCCGTTCTCCCACGCCGACACCGAAGACTTGGTGATCCCGAGCGCGAAGCCGAGTTGCTCCTGGGTCATCCCCGCGGCCACGCGGGCTTCCCGCAGGCGATCAGCGAAACGCTTCATCCGCGGGCTCCGGGTGGGGCCTCCGACAGTATGGAGACGCCGCACCCTTGTCGTCTTGCGTTGATTGACAATTGAAGTTCTGAAATGCAAGACTTCCGAAGGAAGGGATTCCCGCACCCGCGATCGGGGGCACGCCGGGAACAGTTCTGCCGCGGCTGCGGCGAGAAGATTCCGCGCCGACACGGATGTGCCGGCCCGCGGCGCGCCGCAAGGCGTTTCAGGGGAGCGATCCTGGCGCACGCTGCAGCCGCGGCGCCTGCTGCCGTGACCCCGGCAGAAAACTAAAAGGCCGGTGGCCCAGTCCCGGCCCGGATGGGACAATGGGCGGCCCGCGGTTCGCCGGGCGCCGACCCGACCCTCGAACCCGGACGCCTCCTACCATGCCGACGCCCAGCCGCCGCGATCTCGCCAACGCCGTCCGTTTCCTCGCCATCGACGCCGTCGAGGCGGCCAGGTCCGGCCATCCGGGCATGCCGATGGGCATGGCGGACATCGCGGAAGTGCTCTGGAACGACTACCTCCAGCACAACCCGAACAACCCGAAGTGGTTCAACCGCGACCGCTTCGTGCTCTCCAACGGCCACGGCTCGATGCTGCAGTACGCGCTGCTGCACCTGTCGGGCTACGACCTGCCGCTGGAGGAACTGAAGCACTTCCGCCAGCTGCATTCGAAGACCCCGGGCCATCCCGAGAACTTCGTGACGCCGGGCGTGGAGACCACGACCGGGCCGCTGGGGCAGGGCTTCGCCAATGCGGTCGGCTTCGCGCTCGCCGAGAAGCTGCTGGCGCAGCGCTACAACCGCCCCGAGTTCGAGGTCGTCGACCACCGCACCTGGGTGTTCATGGGCGACGGCTGCCTGATGGAAGGCATTTCGCACGAAGCCGCTTCGCTCGCCGGCACCTGGGGCCTGCACAAGCTGGTCGCGTTCTGGGACGACAACCGCATCTCGATCGACGGCGACGTCGCGGGCTGGTTCACCGACGACACGCCCGCGCGCTTCGAGGCCTACGGCTGGCACGTGATCCGCGACGTCGACGGCCATGACGCCGACGCGATCAAGGCGGCGATCGAGCAGGCGCTGCAGTCGCAGGACCGGCCGACGCTGGTCTGCTGCCGGACCACCATCGGTTTCGGTTCGCCGGGCAAGGCCGGCAAGGAGTCCTCGCACGGCGCGCCGCTGGGCAAGGACGAAGTCGCCGTCACGCGCGCCGCGCTGGGCTGGACGCACGGCCCGTTCGAGATTCCCGACGACATCGCCGCGGGCTGGCGCGCCGGCAACGCGGGCCTCGTGCGCGAGCACCAGTGGGGCCAGCTGTTCGATGCGTACGCGGCGCGTTACCCCGCGGAAGCCGACGAGCTGGTCCGCCGTTCGCGCGGCGACCTGCCAGAAGGCTTCCTCGCCGACGCCGACGCGTACATCGCGAAGCTGCAGGCGGACGGCCACACGATCGCCTCGCGCAAGGCCTCGCAGATGGCGATCGAAGCGTTCGCGCCGCGGCTGCCGGAACTCGTCGGCGGCTCGGCCGACCTCGCGCATTCCAACCTCACGCTGTGGAAGGGCAGCAAGTCGGTCGTGGGCGGCGATGCGAACGCCAACTACGTGCACTACGGCGTGCGCGAGTTCGCGATGACCGCGATCTCGAACGGGCTGGCGCTGCACGGCTGCTTCATCCCCTACGACGCGACCTTCCTCGTGTTCAGCGACTACGCGCGCAACGCCGTGCGCATGAGCGCGTTGATGGGCGCGCACGCGATCCACGTGTACACCCACGATTCGATCGGCCTCGGCGAGGACGGCCCGACCCACCAGCCGGTGGAGCACATGGCCTCGCTGCGCTACATCCCCGGGAACGACGTGTGGCGCCCGTGCGACGCGGTCGAGTCGGCGGTGGCGTGGAAGGCTGCGATCGAGCGCCGCGACGGCCCGGCCTGCCTGGTGTTCTCGCGCCAGAACCTGCCGCACCAGGCGCGCAGCGGGGCGCAGGTCGCGGCGATCGCGCGCGGCGGCTACGTGCTGAAGGATTCCGTCGGCGCGCCGGAACTCATCCTCATCGCCACCGGCTCCGAAGTCGGGCTCGCGATGGACGCCGCGGCGCAGCTGGGCGACAGGGTGCGCGTGGTGTCGATGCCGTCGACCGACGTGTTCGACCGCCAGGACGCGGCGTACCGCGAGTCGGTGCTGCCGGCGTCGTGCCGCAAGCGCGTCGCCGTCGAAGCCGGCACCGCCGACTTCTGGCGCAAGTACGTCGGCCTCGACGGCGCGGTGGTCGGCATGGACAC
>DASTWT010000305.1:0-3529 GCA_035765815.1 Luteimonas sp.
AACGGCTACGACGCCGACGCGCGCGCCGCGAAGCTGATGCACGGCCTCGGCTTCCCGACCGACACGCACGGCAAGCCGGTGTCCGACTTCTCCGGCGGCTGGCGCGTGCGCCTGAACGTGGCCCGTGCGCTGATGACTCCCAGCGACCTGCTGCTGCTCGACGAGCCGACCAACCACCTCGACCTCGACGCGGTGGTCTGGCTCGAGGACTGGCTCAAGCGCTACGACGGCACGCTGCTGGTGATCTCGCACGACCGCGAGTTCCTCGACAACGTCACGACGCACATCCTGCATCTCCACGACGGCACCGCGAAGCTTTACGCCGGCAACTACACCGCGTTCGAGCGCCAGCGCGCGGAGCACCTGCGCCAGCAGCAGATCGCGTTCGAGAAGGAACAGGCCGAGCGCGCGCACCTGCAGAGCTTCATCGACCGCTTCAAGGCCAAGGCGAGCAAGGCGCGCCAGGCGCAGAGCCGCATGAAGCGCCTCGCCAAGCTCGCCGGTACCGAGGCAGTGCGCGTCGAGCGCGGCGTGAGCATCATGCTGCCGGAACCGGCGAAGCTGCCGACCTCGCTGCTCAAGCTCAACCACGTGGACGCCGGTTACGGCCGCGACGCGCTGATCCTGCGCGACGTGAAATTCGGGCTCGAGGCCGGCGACCGCATCGGCCTGCTCGGCGTCAACGGCGCGGGCAAGTCGACGCTGGTGAAGACGCTCGTCGGCGAGCTGCCGGCGATGGCCGGCGAGCGCACCGCGCATCCGGACCTGCGCATCGGCTACTTCGCGCAGCACACGGTCGACACGCTGGTGCCCGGCACGTCGCCGATCGACCACCTGCGCGAGCTCGCGCCCGGCGGCAACAACCAGGACTTCCGCAACTTCCTCGGCCAGTGGCAGTTCCCCGGCGACCGTGCGTTCGAGCCGATCGACACCTTCAGCGGCGGCGAGAAGGCGCGCCTGGCGCTGGCGCTGCTGGCCTGGAACAAGCCGAACCTGCTGCTGCTCGACGAGCCCACCAACCACCTCGACCTCGAGATGCGCGAGGCGCTGGCCGAAGCGCTGAGCGACTTCGACGGCGCGATCGTGATGGTGTCGCACGACCGGCACCTGATCGGCCTGGTCAGCGACACCTACTGGCGCGTGCACGACGGCGTGGTCGAGCCCTTCGACGGCGACCTCGACGATTACGCGGCGTGGCTGCGCTCGCGCCCCGCCGCGGACTCGACGCGACCTGCGGCGGAAGTGCCGGCCCCGAAAGCCGCGCCCACGCTGGCAGCGGTGGCGGCGCCTGCGCGCGCGAAGCCCGCGGCGAAGGCCAATCCGGTCAAGCTGCAGCAGGCCGAAGCCCGCGTCGCGCGGCTCGAGGAGAAGCTCGCCGAATGCGAGGCGCGCCTCGCGGATCCGGCGACCTACGCCGACCCGGGCGCGATCGCCGACCTCGGCCGCCGGCAGATGCAGCTGCGCGGCGAGCTCGAGGAGGCCGAGGCGCAGCTGCTCGGGCTCTACGCCGCCTGATCAGTCCTTCAGGAAATACTCCACCGTCGTCACCACCCGCACCTTCTTCACCTGCGGGCTGCTCTGGTCGCGGTCGCTGATGGTCACCACGCCCTGGTTCGCGCTGCGGATACCGCCCAGGCGCGCGCCGGAATCCTTCGCGAACTGCTCGGCCGACTCGCGCGCGTTCGCGGTGGCCTCGGCGATCAGCGCCGGCTTGATGTCGTTGAGCTTGGTGTAGTCGAAGTCGGGCTGGCTGCCTTCGCCGATCATCACGCCGCGGCCCACGAGTTCGCCGCTGCGGCGCAACGCGGCCAGCGCCTTGTCGACGCTGTTGGTGCGCAGGCTGACGGTGTTGCCGTAGCGGTAACGCTCCGGCGGGCGGTTGTCGCCGTAGGCGTAGGCCCAGCGGTCCTCGAGCCGCGGCGGGGAGACCACGATCTCGTCGGCCTTGAACCCGGCCTGCAGGAAGAAGTCGCGGATCGCGGCGGTGTTCGCATCGAGGCGGCGCTGCACCTCCGCGAGGTCGTTGCCGCCCACCGAATGCGGCAGCGGCCAGACCAGCAGGTCGGCGTCGACGATGCGCTCGGCCGAGCCCTTCACCGTGACGTAGCGGTCCTGGGTCTTGAGCCGCGCCATGCCCTGCGCGGCGAACCAGCCCGCGACGGCCAGGCCCAGCGCGACCAGCAGCGCCACGAGCACCAGCGGCAGCGAAAGATTGCGGCGGTCGTCGGTCATGGCGCATTCCTGGCGGTGCGGAGGGTCCGCCGCAGTCTAACCAGCCCCCGCCGCGGAACGCGCGCGGCCCGCACGACTTGATCGGCGCCGTTCAGCCCCCAAAAATAGGCGCATGCCGATCTACGCCTTCACCTGCGACGCCTGCGGGCACCAGTTCGACCGACTCCAGAAGCTGTCCGATCCGGACCCGGACGCGTGTCCCGCGTGCGGCAAGCCGGCGGTGCGGCGGCAGCTCACCGCGCCGAGCTTCCGCCTGGCCGGGGGCGGCTGGTACGAGACCGACTTCAAGAAGGACGGCAAGCGCAACCTCGCCGGCGACGCGGCCAAGCCTGCCGCCGACGCCAAGCCCTCCGAACCCGCCAAGCCCGCCCCGAAGTCCGACGCGCCCTGATTCCGTCGCCCGGCCCGAAGCCCGGACGGGGCGTGCGTCGCTCGCCTCCAAGCCGACCATGGGTCGGCTCTACAGTCGGTAGAATGGCGGGCTTTCCCCGCAAGCGAACGCCATGCGTACCCATTTCTGCGGCCTGATCGACGAATCGCTGGTCGGCCGGCAAGTCACCCTGTGCGGCTGGGCCGACGTCGCCCGCGATCTCGGCGGCCTGTGCTTCATCGACCTGCGCGACCACGAGGGCATCGTCCAGGTCGTCGCCGAGCCGTCGGATGCCGCCGGCAACGCCGAAGTGATCGCCGCGGCAGCCGCCGTCGGCTACGAGGACTGCCTGCGCGTCACCGGCACCGTGCGCCGCCGCCAGAGCGTCAACCCGAAGCTCCGCACCGGCCAGGTCGAAGTGGTCGCGACCAGCATCGAGCTGCTCAACAAGGCCGAGCCGCTGCCGTTCCACGCGCACGAGAACCCGGGCGAGGACATCCGCCTCAAGTACCGCTACCTGGACCTGCGCACGCCGGACATGCAGCGCAAGATGCGCACGCGCACCAGGCTGGTCAGCGCGCTGCGCGCCTGGCTCGACGCGCGCGGCTTCCAGGACATCGAGACGCCGATCCTGACCAAGGCGACGCCGGAAGGCGCGCGCGACTTCCTGGTGCCGGCGCGCATGCACGAGGGCGAGTTCTACGCGCTGCCGCAGAGCCCGCAGCTGTTCAAGCAGATCCTGATGATGGCGGGCTTCGACCGCTATTACCAGATCGCGCGATGCTTCCGCGACGAGGCGCTGCGCGCCGACCGCCAGCTCGAGTTCACCCAGCTCGACATGGAGTTCGCGTGGGTCGACGAGAAGATCGTGCAGGACACGGTCGAGGCGATGATCCGCGACGTGTTCCGCGAGGTGATGGAAGTCGA
>DASTWT010000306.1:0-6698 GCA_035765815.1 Luteimonas sp.
CCCGGCGGCCGAGCGCAAGCGCCGCGCGATCGCGTCGCTGGAAAAGGTCGGCCTTGGCAACCGTCAGGGCCATCGCCCCAACGAGCTGTCCGGCGGCCAGCGCCAGCGCGTCGCCGTGGCGCGCGCGCTCGTCGGCGAGCCTTCGCTGCTGCTCGCGGACGAGCCCACCGGCAACCTCGATTCGCGCACTTCGCACGAGATCATGGCGCTGTTCGACGAACTGCACGCCCAGGGCCAGACCGTGATGGTGGTGACGCACGAGCCGGACATCGCCGCGCATTGCCGCCGCACCGTGCGCATCGGCGACGGCCTCGTGGTGTCGGACACGCCGAACGTCGCCGTGGAGGGCGCGGCATGAGGGGAGTCTTCACCGAAGCCGCCAAGGCCGCGTTCGCCAGCCTGATGGCGCACCGCATGCGCAGCTTCCTCACCACGCTCGGCATCCTGATCGGCACCGCTTCGGTGATCGCGGTGGTGTCGCTGGTGCAGGGCCTGTCGTCGTCGATCACCGACCAGTTCGCGGACATGGGCGGCAACACCATGACCCTGCAGGCGGTCAACGACAACGAGAACTTCCGCACCGGCAGCATGAACTACATCACGTTCGACGACATCGACGTGCTGCGCTACAAGGTGCCCGGCGTGGAGACCGTCGCGCCGATGATGTTCGTGCAGGCCGCCGGCGCCAGCTACAAGGGCCGCTCGACGACCCCGCAGGTGCAGGCCGTCACCGCCGACTACCAGATCGTGCGCGCCGCCGACACGCAGTACGGCCGCTTCCTCGTGGATTCGGACGACAAGACGCACGCGCGCGTCGCGGTCATCGGCGAGCAGCTGCGCGACGACCTGAAGATGCCGGAGAACCCGGTCGGCGAGTTCTTCCAGCTCGGCGGCGACTGGTTCAAGGTCGTCGGCCTGATGGAGAAGCAGGGCGAGATCTTCGGCCAGAGCCAGGACAACTACGCGATGATCCCGTTCGCGGTCGGGCGCGCGATGATGGGCCAGGCCAACCAGCCGATGATCATCGCCAGCTTCACCGTCGCCGGGCTGGACCAGGCCGAAACGGTCAGGGAGCGGGTGAAGCGCGCGATCCGCACGTCCCGCAAGATCCCGGCCGGCAAGGACGACGACTTCAAGGTCGAGGCCTCCGACTCGTTCCTGAAGCAGTTCAAGCAGATCACGTCGATGATCACCGCCGTGCTCGGCGGCATCGTCGGCATCTCGCTGCTGGTCGGCGGCATCGGGATCATGAACATCATGCTGGTGTCGGTCACCGAGCGCACCCGCGAGATCGGCATCGTCAAGGCGCTGGGCGCGACCCGCCGCGACATCCTCACCCAGTTCCTGCTCGAGGCGGCGCTGCTGGCGCTGCTGGGCGGCATCATCGGCATCGCGCTCGGCTACGCGATCGGCGCGGGCGTGGCGATGCTGATCCCGGGTTTCCCGCCGGCGAAGGTGCCGGTGCTGGCGATGTTCGGCGCCGCGGGCTTCTCGGCGCTGATCGGCGTGGTGTTCGGGATCATGCCGGCCTCGAAGGCCGCGGCCATGGATCCGATCGAGGCGCTGCGCTACGAGTGACGCGCCTGGCGCGCGTCCCGCGCAGGGCGCGGCGCGGCACGCCGTCAGTGCGCGTCGCCGCCTTCGGTTTCGGCGCCCGCGTCGTCGCCGAAGGACGGCGCATCGTCGCCGGCATCGTCCATGTGCGTGGTCGTCACCGGCGCTGCGGCGGGCCGCCCGCGCGGCGGCGGCAACTGCGCGATCGCGGCCTCGGCGGCCGCGACGAGTTCCGTGCGGCGCGCGTCCGGCACTTCCTGCCAGTGCG
This sequence comes from Luteimonas sp., assembly GCA_035765815.1. Classification (GTDB taxonomy): domain Bacteria; phylum Pseudomonadota; class Gammaproteobacteria; order Xanthomonadales; family Xanthomonadaceae; genus Cognatiluteimonas. The sequence continues at coordinate 1,823 of DASTWT010000306.1, forward strand.
TGTCGTTGAGCGCGCCCTCGATCGCGTAGAGCAGGTTGAGGCCGGGCCGGAAGCCGGCGCGGCGGACGCGCATGTACGCCTCCACCGGGCCGACGGCGGCGAGGTCGTCGAGCGTGCGCAGGCCGACCTGGCGCAGCCACGCCGCCGACTTCGGGCCGATGTTGCGCAGGCGCGGCGCGGCCGGCGGGCTCACGCGAGCGACTCCACGAACGCCGCGGCGATCGCCTCGAGCCCGGCTGCGTCCTCCGCGTCGAAGCGCGCCGGCTCCGGGCTGTCGAGGTCGAGCACGCCGATCAGCGCGCCGTCGGCCGCGAACAGCGGCACCACGCATTCCGAACGCGAGGCCGAATCGCAGGCGATGTGGCCGGGGAACGCGTTCACGTCCTCCACGACCTGGGTCGCGCGCGAGGTCGCCGCCGTGCCGCACACGCCCTTGCCGAGCGGGATGCGCACGCAGGCCGGCAGGCCCTGGAACGGCCCGACCACCAGCTCGGTGCCGTCGTAGAGGTAGAACCCGCACCAGTTCAGCCGAGGCAGCGCGTGCCACAGCAGCGCGCTGAGGTTGGCGGCGTTGGCGACCAGGTTGCGCTCGCCGTGCACCAGCGCGCGCGCCTGCGCCAGCAGCTGGGCGTACTGCTCGGTCTTGCTGCCGGAGAGGGCGGTGGCGTGGAAGCTCATCCGGCCAGTCTAGCAGCGGGTGCCCGGCGCCGGTGGCCGCGCTAGAGTGCGGGCATGGAGAGATTGTTCCGGACGGGCGAGGCCTCCCCGCAGGCCAGCGGGCTGCGCGAGCGCGGCCAGGAGGTCACGCGCCTCGAGGCCTTCGTCGACGCCGCGTTCGCGTTCGCGCTGACGATGCTGGTGATCTCGGTCGGGTCGATCCCCGACAGCGCCGAAGACCTCATCGCGGCCCTCAAGGGAATCCCCGCGTTCGCGGCGAGCTTCGCCCTCATCGCCATGTTCTGGAACGCGCACGCGCGCTGGAGCCGGCGCTACGGCCTCGACGACGGCCCGACGACGCGCCTGAGCCTGGTCCTGGTGTTCCTGGTGATGGTCTACGTGTATCCGTTGCGGATGCTGTTCGGCAGCCTGTTCTCGTGGATCAGCGGGCAATGGCTGCCGGCAGGATTCGAAATCCACCACTGGAGCGACCTGCAGCTGATGTTCTCCTTCTATGCCATCGCCTACGGCACGCTGGGGCTGGTGATCGCCGCGCTGTTCCAGCATGCCTGGCGCCTGCGCGGACAGCTCGCATTGAGCGCCGAGGAACGCGTGGAGCTGCTGGTCCACCGCAACGGCTGGCTGGTTTCGCCAGTGGTCGCGCTGCTGTCGCTGCTGCTGGCGCTGTTCCTCCACCCGGACCCGTCGGGCTGGGAGCCCGGCCTTCCCGGCATGGCCTATGTCCTGCTCTGGGTCCGCCAGCCGCTCGCGCACTGGACGAGGCGGCGCGCGCTGCTGGCGGCGCCGGTATGAACGACATCGCGCGCGACGGCGGCACGCTCGCCCGGGGCGTGTTCGTCACCGGCACCGACACCGGCATCGGCAAGACGCTGTCGAGCTGCACGCTGCTGCACGCGCTGCGCGCGCGCGGCCTGCGCGCGGTCGGGATGAAGCCGCTCGCCAGCGGCTGCGAGACCACGCCCGAAGGCCTGCGCAACGAGGACGCGCTCGCGCTGCAGGCGGCCAGCGATCCGCGCCCGGCCTACGACGACGTCAATCCGTATGCGCTGCCCGCGCCGCTGGCGCCGGAAATCGCCGCGCGCGAAGCCGGCATCGCGGTGGAACTGGCGCCGATGCTCGCCGCGCACGCGCGCCTGGCCGCGCAGGCCGACGTCGTGGTGGTCGAAGGCGTGGGCGGCTGGGCCGCGCCGATGGCGCCGTCGCTGATGCAGGCCGACCTGGTGCGCGCGCTCGATGTTCCGGTGGTGCTGGTGGTCGGGCTGCGCCTGGGCTGCCTCAACCACGCGATGCTCAGCGCGCGCGCCATCACGGCCGACGGCTGCCGCCTCGCCGGCTGGATCGGCAGCGGCGTGGACCCGGCGATGCTTCGGATCGACGAGAACCGCGCGTTGCTGGCCGCGCGCCTGCCCGCGCCCTGCCTCGGCTGGCTGCCCTGGCAGGCGGCGCCCGATCCGGTCGCGCTCGCCCCCTCGCTCCGTCTCGGTCCCTGAGCCCGCGGGCGGCAACCATCGCCGCGCTCCGCGTCTCCTGTCTTCCGTCGCGCCCCCCGGACTTCCGGCATGGCTGGCGGAACCGTTCCCAATGCTAGACTCCCGGGTACAGGAATCCGGGCCGTTCCGCCCGCGCCGTTCCGTTCTCACCATCCTCCCCCACGAGGTTTGCACATGCACCGTCCGCTCGTAGTGCTCGTCCTGTCGACCGCGTTCCTCGCCGCCGGCGCCTGCTCGAAGCAGGAAGGGGCCGCCGCGGGCGGCCCGGGCGGCGGGATGCCGCCGCCGGAAGTCGGGGTGGTCGTGATGCAGCAGGGCGACGTCCCGATCGCCAAGGAAGCGGTCGGCCGCCTGTCCGCGTACCGCAGCGCCGACGTGCGCGCCCGCGTCCCGGGCGTGCTGCAGCGCCGCCTGTACGAGGAGGGCAGCGACGTGCGCAAGGGCCAGGCGCTGTTCCAGATCGACCCGGCGCAGCTGTCGGCCGCGGCCGCGCAGGCGCAGGGCGCGCTGGCGCAGGCGCAGGCCAACGCCGCCAATTCGCACGCTGCCGCCGAACGCGCACGCGGGCTGATCGGCGCCAAGTTCATTTCCCAGGCCGACTACGACAACGCGATCGCCGCCGAGCGCACCAGCGCCGCCGCCGTGAAGGCCGCGCAGGCGTCGGTGCAGGCGGCGCAGATCAACCTCGGCTACGCGACCGTGCGTTCGCCGATCAGCGGCCGCGCCGGCAAGCAGCAGGTCACCGAAGGCGCGCTGGTCGGGCAGGGCGACGCCACGCTGCTGACCACCGTCGACCAGCTCGACCCGATGTACATCGACTTCTCGGTCGGCGTGTCGGAACTCGCGCAGATCCGTTCGGCCGGCGCCGGCGACGCCGCCTCGCGCATCCAGGTGCTGCTGCCCGACGGCACGCCGTACGACCGCGCCGGGACGCTCGACTTCTCCGGCGACACCGTCGATCCGGCGACCGGCGCAGTGCAGCTGCGCGCGCGCATCGCCAACCCCGACGGCCGGCTGCTCCCGGGCACCTTCGTCACCCTGCGGGCGACGCTGGGCCAGGAGCGCAACGCGTTCCTCGTGCCGCAGGTCGCCGTGCAGCGGGACGACAAGGGCGCCTACGTGATGGTCGTCGGCAAGGACGGCAAGGTCGCGCGCAAGGACATCGCGACCGAGCGCCAGCAGGGCAGCGACTGGGTCGTGCGCCAAGGCCTGGCCGAAGGCGACCAGGTGATCGTCTCCGGCCTCCAGCGCGTGCAGCCGGGCGCGCCCGCGAAGGCCGTGCCGGCGCAACCGCCCGGCGCGCAGGAAGGCGCAGCGCCGCAGCAGGCAGCCCCCGCCGCCAAGACCGGAGGCTGATCCATGTCGCGCTATTTCATCGAACACCCGGTCTTCGCCTGGGTGATCGCGATCCTGATCGTGATCGCCGGCGGGCTGTCGATCCGCAGCCTGGGCGTCGAGTCCTACCCGAACATCGCGCCGACCCAGGTCACCGTCGGCGCCGGTTATCCCGGCGCCAGCGCGGAAACCACCGAACGCGCGGTGACGCAGGTCATCGAGCAGCAGCTGACCGGCATCGACAACCTCGACTACTTCAGCTCCTCCTCGAGTTCCAGCGGCGGTTCGTCGATCAACCTGACGTTCAAGCCGGGCACCGATCCCGACACCGCGCAGATGCAGGTGCAGAACAAGGTGTCGCAGGCCACCCCGCGCCTGCCCACCGAAGTCGTGCAGCAGGGCGTCACGGTGCAGAAGGCCAACTCCGGCTTCCTGATGGTGGTGGCGCTGAAGTCGAGCAACCCGGCCATCGGCAAGGACCAGCTCGCCGACCTGATCGCCTCGCGCGTGCTCGACCAGATCGCGCGCGTGCCCGGCGTCGGCAGCGCGCAGCTGTTCGGCGGCGAGTACGCGATGCACATCTGGCTCAACCCGGACAAGCTGCGCGCCTACGGCCTGTCGGCCAGCCAGGTGCTCGCGGCGGTGCGCGGGCAGAACGTGCAGTTCTCCGCCGGTTCGATCGGCGGCGAGCCTTCGCCCGAGACGCAGATGATCACCGCCTCGGTGACCGCCGAGGGCCGCTTCTCCACGCCGGAGCAGTTCGAGCAGATCCTGCTGCGCACCGATCCGTCCGGCGCCGCGGTGCGCTTGAAGGACGTGGCGCGCGTCGAGCTGTCCGGTTCGGCCAAGGGCTTCGACCTGAAGTGGAACGGCCAGCCGGCTTCCGGCTTCGCGGTGCAGCTGGCGCCGGGCGCCAACGCCCTCGCCGTGGCCGCCGCGGTGAAGGCCCGCATGGAGCAGTTGCAGCCGAGCTTCCCGCAGGGCGTGCAGTGGTTCTCGCCGTACGACAGCTCCGACTTCGTCCGCATCTCGGTGGAAGAGGTCGTCAAGACCCTTGCCGAGGCGATGGTGCTGGTGTTCCTGGTGATCCTGCTGTTCCTGCAGAACATCCGCGCCACCCTGATCCCGACCCTGGTGATCCCGGTCGCGCTGCTCGGCACGTTCCTGGGCATGTACATCATCGGCTTCACGATCAACCAGCTCAGCCTGTTCGGCATGGTGCTGGCGATCGGCATCGTGGTCGACGACGCGATCGTGGTGATCGAGAACGTCGAGCGCATCATGACCGAGGAGGGCCTGTCGCCCTACGAGGCCACGATCAAGGCGATGCACCAGATCAGCGGCGCGGTGATCGCGATCACCGTGGTGCTGGC
>DASTWT010000307.1:0-16297 GCA_035765815.1 Luteimonas sp.
GAAGACGCTCGGCGCCGAAGCGACGACCACCGACCACCGCTGGCGCGTCGAGCACGCGCAGGTGCTGTCGCCCGAGGACCTGCCGCGCCTGGCCGCGATGCACGTGATCGCGTCGATGCAGCCGACACACGCCACCAGTGACATGCCCTGGGCGGAGGATCGCCTCGGCCCCGACCGCATCAACGGCGCCTACGCATGGCGCAAGCTGCGCGACAGCGGCGCGCGCCTGGCGTTCGGTTCGGATTTCCCGGTCGAATCGGTGGATCCGCGCCTGGGCCTGTACTCGGCCGAAACGCGCGCCGATCCGCAGGGCCAGCCGCCCGGCGGCTGGCACCCGGAGGACAAGGTGACGCCGTACGAAGCGCTGCGCGGCTTCACTTTGGATGCCGCGTACGCCGGTTTCGCCGAGGACGAAGTCGGCAGCCTCGCTGCCGGCAAGCGCGCCGACTTCGTGGTCTTCGCCGCCGATCCGCTCGCCGTGGATCCCGCGCTGCTGCGCACGCTGCCGGTGAAGGCGACCTACGTGGACGGCAAGGCGGTCTACACCGCGCCGTGACCGGCCGCGCGCCCGCGCTGTTCCTCACGCTGCTGGCCGCCGTTGCGGCGGCCGGCTGCGGCAAGGACGCGCCGCAGGCGCTCGGCACGCTCGAATACGACCGCATCGCCGTGCCCGCGCCCGTCGCCGAGCGCATCGTCGCCATCGACGTGCGCGAAGGCGAGCGCGTCGCCGCCGGGCAGGCCCTGATGCAGCTGGAGACGACGCGCACGGCCGCGGCTGCCGAGGCGGCGACCGCCGAGGCACGACGGCAGCAGGCCGCGCTGGCCGAGCTGCAGGCGGGTCCGCGCGGCGAACGGATCGCGCAGGCGCGCGCGCAGCTCGCGGCGGCGCAGGCGCAGGCCCGCGACGCCCAGGCCTACTACGCGCGGCTGCAACCGCTGGGCGCGCAGGAACTGGTCGCGGCCGCGGACGTCGATCGGGCGCGCGCCGCCGCCGGCAACGCGCAGGCGCAGGTGCGCGCCGCGCAGGCCGCGCTCGACGAGCTCGAGCACGGCACCCGCGCCGAGGAAATCGCGCAGGGAGAATCCGCCGCGCGCGCCGCGCAGGCGCAGGCGACCGCGCAGCAGGCGACGCTGGAGAAGCTGTCGCTGGTCGCGCCGCGCGCCGGCATCGTCGACAGCCTGCCGTACCGGCTCGGCGACCAGGCGCCGGTGGGCGCGCCGCTGGCGATCCTGCTGGCGGGCGATGCGCCGTACGCGCGCGTGTACGTGCCCGAGACGATCCGCGGCGACATCCGCGTCGGCAGCGCCGCCCGCGTGTACGTCGAAGGCCGCGGTTCCGCGCTGCAGGGCAAGGTGCGTGCGATCCGCAGCGAGCCGGTGTTCACGCCGTATTACGCGCTGGCGGGCAAGGACGCGGCGCGCCTGAGCTACCTCGCCGAAATCGCGCTGCCGGCCGCGGAAGCCGGCAAGCTGGCGGCGGGGTTGCCGTTGCGGGCCGAGTTCGGGCCGTGAGCGCGCGCGCGCCGCCGGTCGCGAAGGGCGGCAGCGGCGGCGAGGGCGCATCCGCGATCCGCGCGCGCGGCCTCACCCGCCGCTTCGGAGACCTGGTCGCGGTCGACCGCGTCGACCTCGACGTGCCGCGCGCCAGCGTCTACGGCTTCCTCGGGCCGAACGGCTCCGGCAAGTCGACGACCATCCGCATGCTCTGCGGCCTGCTCACGCCGACCGCCGGGGAGATGGAGGTGCTCGGCCTGCGGATCCCCGAGCAGGCGGAAGCGCTGCGCCGGCGCATCGGCTACATGACCCAGAAATTCTCGTTGTTCGAGGACCTCACCGTGCGCGAGAACCTCGAGTTCCTCGCGGCGGTGCAGGGGGTGCCGAAGCGGCGCGCGAAGGCGCGCGTGGACGAACTGGTCGGCGAATTCCGCTTCGGCGACCGCCAGCGCCAGCTCGCCGGCACCCTCAGCGGCGGCCAGAAGCAGCGCCTCGCGCTGGCCGGCGCGATCGTGCACGAGCCGGAGCTGCTGTTCCTCGACGAGCCGACCAGCGCGGTCGATCCGGAGTCGCGCCGCGACTTCTGGGACAAGCTGTTCGAGCTGGCCGATGCCGGCACCACCTTGCTGGTGTCCACGCACTACATGGACGAGGCCGAGCGCTGCCATCGCCTCGCGATCCTCGACCACGGCCGGCTGGTGGCGAGCGGCACGCCGGCCGAACTCACCGGCGCGCTCGCGGGCCGCACGTTCGAGGTGCGCGCCGCGCAGCCGCGCCAGGCCCACGATGCGTTGCGCCATGCACGCGGCGTGCTCGGCGTGGCGCAGATCGGCAACAGCGTCCGCGTGCTCGCCGCGGAAGGCGCCGACGGCGCACGCGAGGGCGGCATCGAGGCCCGCCTGCGCGATGCGCTCGCGAAGGCGGGCGTCCGGGGCGAGGTCGCCGCCATCGACCCCAACCTCGAGGACGTCTTCGTGGCCGCCACGCATCGCGACGGCGGCGAAGGCGCGAAGGAGCGCGCCGCGTGAGCTGGCACCGGCTCTGGGCGGTGATGCTCAAGGAGCTGCGGCAGCTGCGCCGCGACCGCATCACGCTGGCGATGATCGTCGGCATCCCGGTGATGCAACTGGTGCTCTTCGGCTACGCGATCAACCTCAACCTGCGCGGCCTCGATGCGGCGATCGCGGACCAGGCCGGCACCGCCGGTTCGCGCGCGCTGGTGATGGACATGCTCGCGACCGGCGTGATCGCGCCCGTGCGCGACGCGCGCACGCCGCAGGAGCTGGTGGAGATGCTCCAGCGCGGCGAGATCAGCGTCGGCGTCGCGATCCCGCCCGACTTCGAACGCCGCCGCATCGACGGCCGCCAGGTCGCCCAGGTGCTGGTCGACGGCAGCGACACCGTCGTGCAGAGCGCGGCGATCCAGCTCGCGCAGGTGCCCCTCGGCACGAAGCCCGTCGCCAACGCGGGCAACGGCGCGGCGCCGGCCCCGGCGAACGCCGGCCCGATCGACGTGGTCGCGTTCTACAACCCGGAGCGGCGCTCGGCGGTGAACATCGTGCCGGGGCTGATCGGCATCATCCTGACCATGACCATGGTGATGTTCACCTCGGTCGCGATCGTGCGCGAGCGCGAGCGCGGCAACATGGAGCTGCTGATCGCCACGCCCCTGGGGCGCGGCGAGCTGATGGTGGGCAAGGTGCTGCCCTACGCCGCGATCGGCCTGGTGCAGGTGACGCTGGTGCTGCTGCTCGGCATCTGGCTGTTCCAGGTGCCGGTGCGCGGCAGCGTGCTCGACGTCTACCTCGCCTCGCTGCTGCTGATCGTCGCCAACCTCACCCTCGGGCTGCTGATCTCGACCAAGGCGCGCTCGCAGTTCCAGTCGATGCAGATGACGATGTTCGTGTTCCTGCCGTCGATCCTCCTGTCGGGCTTCATGTTCCCGTTCGCCGGCATGCCGCGCGTGGTGCAGTGGCTGGCGGAGGTCCTGCCGCTCACGCATTTCCTGCGCCTGATCCGCGGGATCATGCTGCGCGGCGCGAGCCTCTGGCAGTTGTGGCCGGAGACGATCGCGCTGCTCGCCTTCACCGCGGCGATGATGGCGCTCGCGATCCTGCGCTTCCGCAAGCGCCTGGACTGACTACCGCCGCGAGGCGCGGTGGCGGCCGAACGAGAACAGCGCGCTGAGCAGGAACACCACCGCAAGCCCGGACCAGAGCCACTTCGGAAGCAGGTCCCAGTTGGGGTTGTCGAGGCGGAGCGCGCCGTTGTGCGCGGCCATGGCGCCGCCGGCCAGGATCAGGTCCAGGAACGCGGCGTGGAGGTGGCGGTCGGGGTGCTTTCCGGTCGAGAACATGGGGGCGCGGCCTCGGCGTCTTCGGGGCTGGCGATGCGTCCGCGCAGCGAGTTGGACAACGCCCCAGTAATTACCACATCGACGAAGCGCCCGATCAGCGACGGCGGCCCCGAAAAGTTGACGGTCTTCATGTTTTCGGTCTTTCCCGCCAATTCAGCGGCGTCCTTGCGCGACCGGCCCTCGACCAGGATCCGCTGCACGCTGCCCACCATGCCTTCCGAGATCGCCGCCGCCTGCGCGTTGATCCGGGCCTGCAGCCGCTCGAGGCGCCCGTGCTTCTCCGCGTCCGGCGTGGCGTCCTCGAGGTCGGCCGCGGGCGTGCCCGGCCGGCGCGAATAGATGAAGGAGAACGACTGGTCGAAGCCGACGTCCTCGATCAGCTTCATCGTCTTCTCGAAATCGACCTCGGTCTCGCCCGGGAAGCCGACGATGAAGTCGGAGGAAATCGAGATGCCCGGGCGCACCGCGCGCAGCTTGCGGATCTTCTGCTTGAACTCGATCGCGGTGTAGCCGCGCTTCATCGCCGCGAGGATGCGGTCGCTGCCCGACTGCACCGGCAGGTGCAGGTAGTTCGCGAGTTTCGGCACGTCGCGGTAGGCCTCGACCAGCGAGTCGGAGAACTCGAGCGGGTGAGAGGTGGTGAAGCGGATGCGGTCGATGCCGTCGATCTCCGCGATCGCGCGGATCAGCAGCGCCAGATCCGCGACTTCGTCCTCGCCGCCGTCGGCGCCGCCGAGGCGGCCGCGATAAGCGTTGACGTTCTGCCCGAGCAGGTTCACCTCGCGCACGCCCTGCGCCGCGAGCTGCGCCACTTCCACCAGCACGTCCTCGAACGGGCGGCTGATCTCGGTGCCGCGCGTGTAGGGCACCACGCAGAACGAGCAGTACTTCGAGCAGCCCTCCATGATCGACACGAACGCGGTGGGGCCTTCGGCCCGCGGCTCGGGCAGGCGGTCGAACTTCTCGATCTCGGGGAAGCTGACGTCCACCTGCGGCTTGCCGGATTCGCGGCGGTCGCGGATCAGCTCGGGCAGCCGGTGCAGCGTCTGCGGCCCGAACACCAGGTCGACGAACGGCGCCCGCTTCACGATCGCTTCGCCCTCCTGCGAGGCGACGCAGCCGCCCACCCCGATCAGCACCGGCTTGCCTCCCTGCTTGAGCGCCCGCCAGCGACCGAGCTGGCTGAAGACCTTCTCCTGCGCCTTCTCCCGGATCGAGCAGGTGTTGACCAGGATGACGTCGGCATCCTCGGCGCGGTCGGTGAGCGCCAGCCCGTCGGAGGCGGCGAGCACGTCGGCCATGCGGGCCGAGTCGTACTCGTTCATCTGGCAGCCGTGGGTCTGGATGTAGAGCTTGCCGCGCGGCGGCAGGGGCGAGTCGGCCATGGTCGGGTCCGGGTGGGCGGCGGTGAATCCGCGCCGGGGCGCGAAGTCTAGCGGAAGCGCCTGCCGGCGGCCTCGGGCGCCCGGTTCCGGGAGGGTGGTCACGGAATTCCGTGAACCGGAGCCTTGTTCAGGAAAATCAAACACTTGTCATGAGGACGTGATGTGTAGACACTACCTTCATGACCAAGGGGGCCCGGGGACTCGTCGCGATCGCATGCCTGCTGCTGGCCGCACCGGCCGTGGCGGGGAACGTCTATCGCTGCGCGGGCGCGGATGGAGCGCGGAGCTATTCCAGCCGCGCGATCCCGGGCGCGCACTGCACGGTCGTCGGCAGCTTCCACTCCGGCGATGCGAAGGCGCGCGCCAGCGCTCCCGTCGCGAAGGCGTCGGGTCCGTCGGCCGACGACACGGTCGCCGAGGCGTCCTCCGTCGCGACCCCCACGCCCGCCGTCGCGCCGGCGCCCGTGGCCCGCAGCACGTCGCCCGCGGGTGGCGCGCGCCGGGTCAGCGGCCAGGTCTATTCCTACGTCGAGGGCGGCGTCCGCCACTACACCAGCGTCCGCCCGCGCGGCCGCGTCGAAGCGCTCAAGACCATCCAGTACAGCTACGTCGAGACCTGCTACGCCTGCAGCAGCCGGCCGGGCGTCGACTTCTCGCGGGTGCGCCTCAACACCACCGCCTACGGCGACGAGATCAGCGCGGCCTCCAAGCGCTACGGGGTCGACGAGGCCGTGGTCCGGGCGATCATCCACGCCGAGTCCGCCTTCAACCCGCGCGCGCTGTCGCGGGTCGGCGCGCAGGGCCTGATGCAGCTCATGCCGGACACCGCCCGTCGCTTCGGCGTCGGCGACGCCTTCGACGCCGCGCAGAACATCCGCGGCGGCGTCCAGTACCTGGCCTGGCTGCTCAAGCGCTTCGGCGGCAACGTGCGGCTGGCGGCGGCCGGCTACAACGCGGGCGAGGGCGCCGTGGACAAGTACAAGGGCGTGCCGCCGTACGCCGAGACCCAGCGCTACGTCGACCGGGTGGGCCTGCTGGCCGACCGCTACCGCCGGACCGTCGCCTCGCGCTGACGCGCAAGTGCCTGTTCCGGGTGGAATTCCCTGCACGACGGCACGGGAAACATTGTCCGCCGGATTCACGTTCCGTTACACTTGAGCGTCTTTGCGGCTGCCTGTCCGCGGCTTCGGCCCGGCGGGCGCGCGATCTGTCATCGAGTCTTTGCGGAGTGCCTGATGGGCAATGAAGGCGAGCGTCCCGAGAACCTGGGCCGGCGCCGGTTCCTGACCGCGACCACGTCCGTGGTCGGCGCGGTGGGAGCCGGGTACCTGGCGGTCCCGTTCATCAAATCCTGGAACCCGAGCGCGCGCGCCAAGCTGGCCGGCGCCCCGGTGACCCAGGACATCAGCGCCCTGGCCGAGGGCCAGCAGCTGACCCTCAAGTGGCGCGGCCAGCCGGTCTACGTCGCGCGTCGCTCGCAGGCGATGCTGGCGACGCTGCCGCAGCAGGATCCGCTGCTGCTGGACCCGAAGTCGGACAATACCGACCAGCAGCCGGAGTACGCCAAGAACGAGTGGCGCTCGATCAAGCCCGAGATCCTCGTGCTGGTCGCGGTCTGCACCCACCTGGGCTGCGCGCCGGAGTTCGTGCCGGAGCTGAAGCCGCAGCCGTTCGACCCGAACTGGAAGGGCGGCTACTTCTGCCCCTGCCACAAGTCGCGCTACGACCTCGCCGGGCGCGTGTTCCAGGGCATGCCGGCGCCGGCCAACCTGCCGGTGCCGCCGTACCACTTCGAGAACGACGCCACGCTGGTCATCGGCGTCGATCCCGCCAATGCCAAGGGAGCCGCGTAAGCCATGGCGAACTTCCTGACACGCACCGCCGACAACGTGATGGACTGGGTCAACGCGCGCGCCCCCGGCATGATGCCGGCGTACCGCAAGCACATGACCGAGTACTACGCGCCGAAGAACTTCAACTTCTGGTACTTCTTCGGTTCGCTCGCGCTGCTGGTCCTGGTCAACCAGATCGTGACCGGCATCTTCCTGACGATGCACTACAAGCCGGACGCCGCCGAGGCGTTCGGCTCGGTCGAGTACATCATGCGGGACGTCGACTGGGGCTGGCTGATCCGCTACATGCACAGCACCGGCGCCTCGCTGTTCTTCATCGTCGTCTACCTGCACATGTTCCGCGGCCTGATGTACGGCTCGTACAAGAAGCCGCGCGAGCTGGTGTGGCTGCTGGGCATGGTGATCTACCTCGTGCTGATGGCCGAGGCCTTCATGGGCTACGTGCTGCCGTGGGGCCAGATGTCGTTCTGGGGCGCGAAGGTGATCATTTCGCTGTTCGGCGCGATCCCGGTGGTCGGCAACGGCCTGACCGAGTGGATCATGGGCGACTTCATCCCGTCCGACGCCACCCTCAACCGCTTCTTCGCGCTGCACGTGATCGCGCTGCCGCTGGTGCTGCTCCTGCTGGTCGTGCTGCACCTGGGCGCGCTGCACGAGGTCGGCTCCAACAACCCGGACGGCGTCGAGATCAAGAAGGGCCCGAAGGGCAACCGCTGGTCCACGACCGCGCCGGCCGACGGCATCCCGTTCCACCCCTACTACACGGTGAAGGACCTGTTCGGCGTCGGCTTCTTCCTGGTCCTCGCCGCCTTCATCATCTTCTTCGCGCCGACCTTCGGCGGCTGGTTCCTCGAGCACGACAACTTCACCGAGGCCAACCCGCTGGTCACGCCGCAGCACATCAAGCCGGTGTGGTACTTCACCCCGTACTACGCGATGCTGCGCGTGGTGCCGTCGTTCTTCGGCATCAAGCTGTGGGGCGTGCTGGTGATGTTCGGCGCCATCGTGCTGCTGTTCCTCACCCCGTGGCTGGACAAGAGCCCGGTCAAGTCCTACCGCTACCGCGGCAAGCTGTCGTGGCTGATGCTCGGCATCTTCGTGGTCTCGTTCCTGTGGCTGATGAAGATCGGCGCCGGCCCGGGCACCGACCCGGTGGAGACCATCATCGGCCGCATCCTGACCTTCCTCTACTACGCGTTCTTCATCACCATGCCGCTGTGGACCGCCAGGGACCGCACGCGGCCGGTGCCGGAGCGGGTGACGACGCATGACTAAGGGGCCGCGCATCGTGAAGAAGTTGATCGTCCTGGCCGCAGGCGCGCTGTTCGCCGCGGCCGTCGCAACCCCGGCATTCGCGGCCGAGGAAGGCGCGGACCTGCCGCACGCCGGCACGGACCTCGGCGACCAGGCGTCGCTGCAGCGCGGCGCCAAGCTGTTCATGAACTACTGTTCCGGCTGCCACTCGCTGAAGTACATGCGCTACTCGCGCATGGCCGAGGACCTGGGCCTGTCGGAGGACGAGGTGCAGGCCAACCTCAACTTCACCGGCGCCAAGCCGGGCGAGCAGGTCCACGTCGCGCTCACCGAGGCGGACGCGCAGAAGTTCTTCGGCAAGATGCCGCCGGACCTGAGCGTGATCGCGCGCGTGCGCGGCAGCGACTGGATCTACAACTACCTGAAGTCGTTCTACCTCGACGAAGCGCGGCCGGTGGGCTGGAACAACACCGTGTTCCCGAACGCGTCCATGCCGAACCCGCTGTGGGAGATGCAGGGCCTGCAGCACGCCGAGTACGGCGCGGCGGACGCCGGCGGCGAGCGCCCGGTCGAGAAGCTGGTGCTGGCGCAGCCGGGCTCGCAGACGCCCGAGCAGTTCGACCAGACCGTGCGCGACATCACCGCTTTCCTCGAGTACGCCGGCGAACCCGCCGCGCTCAAGCGCCAGTCCATGGGCGTCTGGGTCGTGCTGTTCCTGGCGTTCTTCACGTTCCTCGCCTGGCTGCTCAAGAAGGAATACTGGCGCGACGTGCACTGAGGGAACCGGGGAGGCGACCGCCCGCACGGGGTGGGCGGCGTTCGTGTGCGGCCGGCGGATCCGGTCGCAGGAGATGTGCCGATGATGGCGACGAGCCTGCGCATGCGTAATGCCCTGACGCTGTTTTCGTCCGTCGACGACGTGCTGTGCCATCGCGTGCGCCTGGTGCTGGCCGCGAAGGGCGTCACCTACGACTTCATCCCGGTCGATCCGCAGAATCCGCCAGAGGACCTGCTCGACCTCAATCCCTACCACTCGGTGCCGACCCTGGTCGAGCGCGAGCTAGTGCTGTACGCCGCCAGCGTCGTCAGCGAATACCTGGACGAGCGCTATCCGCATCCGCCGCTGATGCCGGTCGACCCGCTGTCGCGCGCGCGCCTGCGCCTGGCGATGCTGCGCATCGAGCACGACTGGGTGCCGCAGGTGCAGGCGATCCAGCTGGGCAACAAGCAGCAGGCCGAAGCCGGCCGCAAGCGCCTCAAGGAACTGCTCACCGCCTCGGTCCCGCTGTTCAAGGCGAGCAAATTCTTCCTCAACCCCGAGATGAGCCTGGCCGACTGCGCGATGGCGCCGATCATCTGGCGGCTCGACTCGCTGGGCATCGCCCTGCCGAAGGACGGCAAGGCGATCGAGGACTACGGCAACCGCATCTTCCGCAATCCCGGCTTCGCGCGCAGCCTCACCCCGCAGGAACGCAACCTGCGGCCGCTGCCCGAATGACCCGCGCGCCGAGCCGCGCCGGATGAGCGAAGAAGCCGCGCCGCGGATGACGAGCCACCGCCCGTACCTGCTGCGGGCGCTCTACGAGTGGATCGCGGACAACGGCATGACGCCGCACCTGCTCGTGGACGCCACGCGTCCCGGCGTGCGCGTGCCGGCGCACACCGTCAAGGACGGCAAGGTCGTGCTCAACATCGCCGCGCGCGCCGTGGCGCACCTGGACATGGACAACGACGCGGTCGCGTTCACCGCGCGCTTCGGCGGCGTGAGCCACGCGGTGATCGTGCCGGTGGACGCGGTGCTGGCGATCTATGCGCGCGAGACCGGGCAGGGCATGGCGCTGCCCGACGACAGCGCACCGGCGCCCGGCGCGGCGCCGCCGGAGGAGGACGCGGGCGGGCCGCCGCACGACGACGACACGCCGCCGCCGGGCGATCCGCCACCGAAGCGCGGCGGGCCGCACCTGCGCATCGTCAAGTAAGCCCCTCGCGGGAAGTCGTGCTTCGGGCCGATGGCGCGAAAACGCTTCGGCTTCGTGCGGGGTCGCCGCGGATGCGAGGGGGTCCGAGGCGGGACCGCCGTGAATCCATCCATGGAGGCTCTTCGAAAACATCCCTGTTTTCGAGGTCCCGCCTCGGACCCCCTCGCATCCACGACGACACGCGAACTCGTCGCTTCGCAACTTCGGGGAAGCCGGCTTTCGCTCTTCCTGCCGAAGCCGTGGCACGCGCTTGGGGTGGCGCTGGAAGCGTGCGTGGAATTCCGGGGGCCTTGGCGGCATGGATGCCGCCACGGAGCCTACAGGGACGTACTTGCGGCGTCCCCCGGAATTCCGCGCACGCTGCCAGCGCCCGGCCCGAAGCGACTTCGCCGCCCCGCAGGAGAGCGTTCGCACGGGTCAGTGGAGGGTGTGGACCTCGGGGCGGCGCACGGGCCCGCTGAAGGCGACGAGCCGATCGCCGCGGATCACCAGGCGACCCACGTGCCGGTCCTGCCCGTCCTCCGAATACTCGAAGCGGAAGCTGCGCTCGAAACCCAGCCGCCCGTCCTCGCCGCGGCGCAGTCGCAAGCCGCTCGCGTGCACGCTCTGGTCGAGCCACTGCACGCCGGCGGCGGCGCAGGCGTCGCGGCCGGCGTCCTCGGCGCGCTCGGCCGCGGCGCGCGCCGAACTCCACGCCGCCCACGCGAGCACCACCACGACCAGCAGGATCAGGAGTCCGGGCATGGCGGCCGGCCGAGCTTCATCGACAGGTCGATGGCGCGCACGTGCTTGGTGAGCGCGCCGATCGAGACGTAGTCCACGCCGTCGTCGGCGATCGCGCGCAGGCCGTCCAGGTCCACGCTGCCGGAAGCCTCCAGCGGGATGCGGCCGTGGAACGGCGCCGCGCGCGCGATGCGCACCGCTTCGCGGCGCGAGTCGCGGTCGAAGTCGTCGATCAGCACGCGGTCGCAGCCGGCCGACAGCGCCTCGCGCAGCTCCGCGAGGTCCTCGACCTCGACCACCAGCGGCAGGGCGGGATGTCGCGCGCGCGCGGCGGCGACCGCGGCGCCGATCGAGCCGGCGGCGCGCACGTGGTTTTCCTTCAGCATCACGCAGTCGTACAGGCCGATGCGGTGGTTGCCGCCGCCGCCGGCGCGGACCGCGTACTTCTGCGCGATGCGCAGGCCGGGAATCGTCTTGCGGGTGTCGAGCACGCGGGTGCCGGTGCCGCGCAGCGCGTCGGCGTAGCGCGCGGTGGTCGTGGCGGTGCCCGACAGCGTCTGCAGGAAATTGAGCGCGGTGCGCTCGGCGGTCACCAGCGGGCGGCTGCGGCCGGCGAGTGTCGCGAGCACGGTGCCGGCGGCGACGCGGTCGCCCTCGGCGACGCGCCAGTCGATGCGGACGCCCGGGTCGAGCGCGCGGTGGCAGGCGTCGAACCACGGCCGTCCGCAGACCACGGCGTCCTCCTTGCACAAAAGGTAGGCGACGTCGTCCGTATCCGGCAGCAGCGATGCGGTGACGTCGCCGCTGCCGATGTCCTCGACGAGCGCGCGGGCGACGTCGGCCTCGACCTGCTCGAGCGGAGGCGGCTCGAGCCCGGCGCCGGCGATCGCCACGTCAGGCTCCCGGGAAGCCGGGGACCTGCGCGGTCCCGATCGCCTCGTCCGCGAGCAGGACCGGGATGCCGTCGTCGATGCGGTAGACCAGCTTGCGGTCGCGGGTGACCAGCGCCTCGCGCAGCGGCTCGGCCTGGGCCGCGTCGTCGCGGCGGCGCACGCCGCCGGCGGCGATCGCCCGGTTCACGGCGTCGAGGCCGTCCCGTTCCAGCAGCGCCAGGGGCTGGCGCGTCGCGGGGCAGGCGAGGATGTCGAGCAGCTTGCGGTCCATGGCGGGGTGGCGTCGTGGGGGTTGGCCGCTAGAATACCGTTTTGAACGGCAGGGACCGGTGCCGCCATGGCCAACCCGCTCGTGGGGATCGTGATGGGCTCGCGCTCCGACTGGGAGACGATGCAGCACGCTGCGGTGCGGCTCGAGCAGCTCGGCGTGCCGCACGAGGTGCGCGTGGTCTCCGCGCACCGCACGCCCGATGTCCTGTTCGAATACGCCGCGGGCGCGCAGGCGCGCGGCCTGCGCGCGATCATCGCCGGCGCCGGCGGCGCCGCGCACCTGCCCGGCATGCTCGCGGCCAAGACCGCGGTCCCGGTGCTCGGCGTGCCGGTGCAGTCGAAGGCGCTCAACGGGATGGATTCGCTGTTGTCGATCGTGCAGATGCCGGCGGGCATCCCGGTCGCCACCTTCGCCATCGGCAGCGCGGGCGCCGCGAACGCGGCGTTGTTCGCGGCGGCGATGCTGTCGGCCGACCATCCGCAGGTCGCGGCGGCGCTGGCGGATTTCCGCAAGCGCCAGACCGACGACGTCGCCACCAACGACGATCCGCGGCGATGATGCCGCCGTCCGCAGGCCGGGCGACGAAGGGCGCGCGCCGGTGACCACGGCCGGCATCCTCGGCGGCGGGCAGCTCGCCCGCATGCTCGCGCTGGCCGGCGCGCCGCTGGGCCTGCGCTTCCTGGTCATGGACACGTCGCCGGACGCCTGCGCGGCGCAGTTCGCGCCGATGGTCGTCGGCGACTACCGCGACGAGGCCGCGTTGGCCGAGTTCGCGTCGCGCATCGACGTGGCTACCTTCGACTTCGAGAACGTGCCCGCCGAGTCCGCGCGCTGGCTGTCGGAGCGCGTGCCCGTGTTCCCCAGCCCGCGCGCGCTCGCGACCGCGCAGGACCGCCTGGCGGAAAAGACCCTGTTCCGCGAGCTCGGCATCCCGGTGCCGGACTTCGCGCCGGTCGCCACCCGCGCCGAACTCGACGCGGCGGTGGCGCGCATCGGCGCGCCCTGCATCCTCAAGACGCGCCGGCTCGGCTACGACGGCAAGGGCCAGTTCCGCCTGCGCACCGCCGGCGACGTCGACGCCGCCTGGGACGCGCTCGGCGCGCAGGCGGACAAGGTCGGGCTGATCCTCGAGGCCTTCGTGCCCTTCGAGCGCGAACTGTCGGTGGTCGCGGTGCGGGGCCGCGACGGCGACTTCCGCACCTGGCCGCTCACCGAGAACTGGCACGTCGACGGCGTGCTGTCGGCGAGCCTCGCCCCGGCCGTGGCCGATGCCGCGCTGGAAGCCAGGGCCGTCGCGCATGCGCGCGCGCTGGCCGAGGCGCTGGACTATGTCGGCGTGTTCGCGCTGGAGCTGTTCTGCCGCGACGGCATGCTGCTCGCCAACGAACTCGCGCCGCGGGTGCACAACTCCGGCCACTGGACGATCGAGGGCAGCGAGACGTCGCAGTTCCAGAACCACCTGCGCGCCGTGCTCGGGCTGCCGCTCGGCGACACGCGCATGGTCGGCCGCGCCTGCATGCTCAACTGGATCGGCGAGATGCCGGATCCGGCGCCGGTCCTGCGCGAGGCGGGCGGGCACTGGCACGATTACGGCAAGTCGTCGCGCGCCGGCCGCAAGGTCGGCCACGCGACCCTGCGCGCCGACGATGCGGACGAACTGGCCGGCGCGCTGCGGCGCGTGGGCGACGGCCTCGGGCGGCAGGCGCAGGTTGCGCCCGTGATCGCGCGGCTGGCCCCGTAGAGCCGACCCATGGTCGGCTCCGTGGAGTGAGCTTCAGCCGACCGTGGGTCGGCCCTACTTCAGGTTCGCGGCGACGAAGTCCCAGTTCACCACGTTCCAGAACGCCTCGACGTACTTCGGCCGCGCATTGCGATAGTCGATGTAGTAGGCGTGCTCCCACACGTCGCAGGTGAGCAGCGCGGTGTCGTCGCCGGTGAGCGGGGTGGCGGCGTTCGGCGTGCTCACCAGCGCGAGCGAGCCGTCCGGGCGCTGCACCAGCCAGGCCCAGCCGGAACCGAAGGTCTTCACCGCCAGGTCGCCGAACTGCTCCTTGAACTTCTCGAAACTGCCGAAGGCCTTCGCGATCGCCTCGCCGGCCTTGCCGGAGGGCTCCCCGCCGCCGTTGGGCGACATGCAGTTCCAGTAGAAGGTGTGGTTCCAGACCTGGGCCGCGTTGTTGAACATCGCGCCCTGCGACTTGCGGACGATCTCTTCCAGCGGCATCGCCTCGAACTCGGTGCCCGCGATCATCCTGTTGAGGTTGTCCACGTAGGCCTTGTGGTGCTTGCCGTGGTGGTAGTCGAGGGTCTCGCCCGAGATGTGCGGCTCCAGGGCGGCGCGGTCGTAGGGCAGGGCGGGCAGTTCGATGGCCATGGCGGGTTCCTTGGCATGGGGAGGGGCTTACAATGGACGGATTCTACCCCCACGCCCGCCGCCGGCCCGCGAAACCGGCGGCGCGGCCGACATTCCAGGACGCAACGCCATGCAGGTATCCGAGCGCATCCAGGCCGAAATCGAAGGCCATCCCGTCGTGCTCTTCATGAAGGGCACGCCGCAGTTCCCGATGTGCGGTTTTTCCAGCCGCACGGTGCAGGCGCTGAAGCAGGCCGGCGCGAGCGGCCTGCACACGGTCAACGTGCTCGAAGAGCCGGAGATCCGCGCCAACCTGCCGCGCTATTCGAACTGGCCGACGTTCCCGCAGCTGTTCATCAACGGCGAGCTGATCGGCGGCTGCGACATCACGCTGGAGCTGCTCGAGTCCGGCGAACTGGCGCGGATGCTGAAGGAAGTGCAGCTGTCGGGGTCGCAGAAGGCGTGAGCGCGACCGCGTCCGGGCAGCCTGCCGCGGCCGGCGCGCTCGCCGGCCGCGTGGTGCTGGTCGCGGGCGCGCACGGCGGGCTCGGCAGTGCCGCGTCGCTGGCCTGCGCGCGCGCGGGCGCAACGGTCGTGCTGCTCGGCCGCAAGGTGCCGAAGCTCAACCGGCTCTACGACGCGCTCGCGGCCGAGGGCCCGGAACCGCTGCTGTATCCGCTCGACCTGGAAGGCGCGGCGCCGGACGACTACGCCGAGCTCGCGGCCCGCATCGAAACCGAAGTCGGCCGCCTCGACGGCCTGCTGCACTGCGCCGCCGAGTTCCGCGGCCTGACGCCGCTCGCGCATACCGACCCCGCCGATTTCGCCCGCGCCCTGCACATCGGGCTGACGGCGCGCTGGTGGCTCACGCAGGCGTGCCTGCCGCTGCTCGCCAGGTCGGGGGAGAGCGCGGTGGTGTTCGCCATCGACGACCTGGCGCTCACCGGCAGGGCGTTCTGGGGCGGCTACGGCATTGCCCAGCACGGCCTCGCGGCGCTCATCCCGATGCTGCAGGCGGAGCTCGGCGCGGAGGGCCCCCGGATCAGCGGCCTCCAGCCCGGCCCGATGCGCACCACCCTGCGCGGCCGCGCTTTCGTCGCCGACCAGGACCACGACGCGCGCGACCCGTCGGCGTACGCCGACGCCTGCGTCGAGCTCCTGTCGGCGTCCGGCGCGCCGTACCGCGGCCGGATCCGCGTCGCATGACCATCGCCTCGGCCGCGCTGCTGCTGTTCCTGATCCTCGATCCGCTGGGGAACATCCCGGTGTTCCTGAGCCTCCTGCGCGGCATGCCGGCGCACCGCCAGCGCCACGTGCTCGTGCGCGAGATGCTGATCGCGCTCGCCGTGCTGATGGTGTTCCTGCATTTCGGGCGCTACGCGCTCGACCTGATGCACCTGCGCCAGGAATCGGTCTCGATCGCCGGCGGCATCGTCCTGTTCCTGATCGGCCTGCGGATGATCTTCCCGCCGCCGGAAGGCCTGCTCGGCGAACTGCCGGGCGGCGAGCCCTTCATCGTGCCCATGGCCATCCCGCTGGTGGCCGGCCCGTCGGGCATGGCGGCGGTGATGCTGATGGGCAGCCAGGAGCCGGAACGGATGGGCGCCTGGAGCCTGGCCCTGTTCATCGCCTGGCTCGCGACCGCCGCGATCCTGTTCTCGGCCACCTACCTGTACAAGATCCTCGGCGCCCGGGTCCTGACCGCGATCGAGCGGCTGATGGGCATGGTGATCGTG
>DASTWT010000308.1:0-3227 GCA_035765815.1 Luteimonas sp.
CGGTGGTTCACGGCGCGCACTTCGCAGCCCAGGGTGCCGTCGGGGCCGGCGCGTTCGCCGGAGGCGAAGGCGGTCATGCTACGGATCATGCGGCGGGCGGCTCGCGGCTGGGCACGGGACGGGAGTATGCCACCCCGGCGCGCCGGCCCCATCCCGGGACGGGGCGCCGACCTGCCGGCTGCTAAACTCGCGCGCCGTCACCGCCGGAATCCTGGCATGCCCGAATTCTCCCGCCCCAGCGGCCGCTCGCCCGCGCAACTGCGCGAGGTCTCGATCGTCCGCGGCTTCACCCGCCACGCCGAAGGCTCGGTACTGGTGTCCTTCGGCGACACCCGCGTGCTGTGCACCGCGAGCGTGGAGAACCGGGTGCCCGCGTTCCTGCGCGGCAAGGGCGAGGGCTGGGTCACCGCCGAGTACGGCATGCTGCCGCGCGCCACGCACACGCGCGGCGACCGCGAAGCGGCGCGCGGCAAGCAGGGCGGCCGCACGCTCGAGATCCAGCGCCTGATCGGCCGCTCGCTGCGCGCATGCGTCGACCGCGCCGCGCTCGGCGAGCGCACCATCACCCTCGACTGCGACGTGCTGCAGGCCGATGGCGGCACCCGGACCGCGGCGATCACCGGCGCCTACGTCGCGCTCGTCGACGCCGTGCGCTGGCTGCAGGGCAAGCGCGAGATCGCTGCGCGCGGCGGGCGCGACCCGGTGTTCGGCGCGGTCGCCGCGGTTTCGGTCGGCGTCTATCGCGGCGTGCCCGTGCTCGACCTCGACTACGCCGAGGACTGCGACTGCGACACCGACATGAACGTGGTGATGAACGACGGCGGCGGCTTCATCGAGGTCCAGGGCACCGCCGAGGGCCACGCCTTCCGCCGCGACGAGCTCGACGCGATGCTGGCGCTCGCGGCCGGTGGCTGCGACGCGCTGTTCGAGGCGCAGCGCGCGGCGCTCGCCGCAGGCTGAGGCGGGCGCGGTGGAGATCGTCTTGGCGAGCGGCAACGCGGGCAAGCTCGCCGAACTGCGCGAGATCCTCGCCGGCGCCGGGCACGTGCTGCGCGCGCAGTCGGAGTTCGGCGTCACCGACGCCGAGGAGACCGGCCTGACCTTCATCGAGAACGCGCTGCTCAAGGCGCGGCACGCGGCGGCGGCCACCGGCCTGCCGGCGCTCGCCGACGATTCGGGCCTGTGCGTGGACGCGCTCGGCGGCGCGCCGGGCCTGTACTCGGCGCGCTACGGCGGCGTCCACGGCGATTCGGTGCGCAACATCGAACGCCTGCTCGGCGAGCTGTGCGACGTACCGGACGCAGCGCGCACCGCGCGCTTCCATTGCGCACTGGCGCTGTTGCGCTCGGCCGACGATCCGCGGCCCCTGCTCGCCGAGGGCACTTGGGAAGGCCGGATCCTGCGCGAGCCCCGCGGCGCGCGCGGCTTCGGCTACGATCCGGTCTTCCTGGACCCGGACAACGGCGTGTCGGCCGCCGAACTCGAACCGGCGATCAAGCACGCCATCAGCCATCGCGGCCGCGCCCTCGCCGCGCTCAGGCTGCGCCTGCCCGAGCTCGACGCCGGGACCCGCTGAAACCCCGCCGCCCATGGCGCCCCGACTGCTCAACCCGCCGCTGTCGCTGTACGTCCACCTGCCGTGGTGCGTGCGCAAGTGCCCGTACTGCGACTTCAACTCGCACGAATACCGCGGCGCCGGCGCGCCGCCGTTCGCCGCGTACGTCGACGCGCTCATCGCCGACCTCGAGCACGACCTGCCGCTGGCCTGGGGCCGCACCGTGCACAGCGTGTTCTTCGGCGGCGGCACGCCGTCGCTGTTTCCCCCGGAAGCGATCGACGATTTCCTGCAGCGCGCCGCGGCGCGCGTGCGCATCGCACCCGAAGCCGAGATCACGCTCGAGACGAATCCCGGCACCGCCGAGCACGGCCGCTTCGAGGGCTATCGCGCCGCCGGCGTGAACCGGCTCAGCTTCGGCATCCAGAGCTTCGACGACGGGTGCCTGCAGCGCCTCGGCCGCATCCACGACAGCCGCGAGGCGGAATCGGCGGTGCGGATGGCGCGCGACGCCGGCTTCGACGACTTCAACATCGACCTCATGTACGCACTGCCCGGGCAGGACCTGGCGATGGCGGCGGAGGACGTGCGCCGCGCGATCGCGCTCGGGCCTACGCACCTGTCGCACTACCAGCTCACGCTCGAGCCGAACACGGTGTTCGCCGCGCGCCCGCCCGAAGGCATCCCCGACCACGACGCCGCCTTCGACATCCAGGAGCACTGCCAGGCGATCCTGGCCGGCGCCGGCTACGCCCAATACGAGACGAGCGCCTACGCCCGCCCCGGCCGGCAGTGCGCGCACAACCTCAACTACTGGCGCTTCGGCGACTACTTCGGCATCGGCGCCGGCGCGCACGGCAAGCTCACCTCGCCCGCCGAAGGCACGATCCTGCGGCGGTGGAAGGTGAAGCATCCTTCCGCCTGGCTGGCGTCCGCCGGGACCCCTCGGGCCGTCGGCGGAGACGAGCTCCTCGAGCCGTCGCGGCGGCCGTTCGACTACATGCTCAACGCCCTGCGCCTCAACGAGGGCTTCGCGCTGTCCGCGTTCGAGGCGCGCACCGGCGTGCCGCGCTCCGCCATCTCGAGCCAGCTCGCCGAAGCCTTCATGCGCGGCTGGATCGACAGCGACGGCGAGCGCGTCGTGCCCACCGAACTGGGCCGGCGCTTCGCCAACGACGCGATCTCGCTGTTCCTCTGACGTCGTGCGCCGGCGCTAGCCCCGCCGCGCGCGCATCTCCCGCTGGTACAGCACCGGCTCCGGGCGATGCAGCGCGAAGCCCTGGCCGTAGTCGACGCGCAGCGAGCGCAGGATCTCGATCGTGCGCACGTCGCCCACCCATTCGGCGACGACCTCCAGCCCGCGCTGGTGGCCGATCTCGGTGATCGCGTCGACGATCGAGCGGCTCATCGGGTCCGCCTCGATGTCGCGGATGAAGCTGCCGTCGATCTTGATGACGTCGACCGGCAGGTTCTTCAGGTAGCCGAACGAGGACATGCCCGCGCCGAAGTCGTCCAGCGCCACCAGGCAGCCGAAGCCGCGCAGCCGCTCGATGAAGCGCACCGCGCGCGCGAGGTTGCGCACGGCCTCGGTCTCGGTGATCTCGAAGCACATCCGCTCCGGCGGCACGCCGTGGCGCTGGATCAGCCCGAGCACGTAGTCGGCCAGGCTCTC
>DASTWT010000309.1:0-2089 GCA_035765815.1 Luteimonas sp.
CAGGCGCGGGCGGCCGGCGGTGATCGAGACCGGGCCGGTGCGCCCGCGCAGCCAGGCCTGGCCGGGTTCCGTCCCCTCCGGATCGATCACCGCCGGCCATTGGCGCTTCGGCATCCCGGTGCCATCGTCGTAGTGCCCCGCGGCGGCGATGGCGTCGCCTTCCACCAGGGCTTCCCAGTGTTCGCCGTAGCGTGCATGCAGGCCGGCGCGCAGGCGCAGCGTCGCGGCGTCGGCGTCGCGCGCGAACGCGGCGTCGTCGACGTGCTCGTAACGCGCGCGCAGGTTCCATTGCAACTGCCAGTCGATGCCCTGCGCGGGCGCCGCCGCGGGCAGCAGCGGGAGCGCCGCCGCCGCGGCGACCGCGGCGGCGAGCAGGCGGAATCGGTGTGCGGAACGCATGCGCGGGCATCCGGCGGGGAATGGCGCCAGCCTCGGCGCGCGCCGCCCACCCCGCATTGACCCACGTCAAGCGATATGGAACATGGTGGACGCGCACGGCGCCGATTGATCCAGGTCAGGTCGCCGCGGCCATGCCTCGGGCATGCTGCACGCATCCGAACCACCACCGGACCCTCCGCCAAAGGAGCACCGCCGTGAAAGCCGCCGCACACCGACCGTTCCGCCCCGTCGCCGCAGGCCTGGCGCTCGCCGCAGGCCTCGCCCTGTTCGCGGCCGCCGGCTGCCGCAGGGACGCCGACATCCCGCTGCCGCAGGACAGGCACGCTGCCGCCACGGACACCGGCGGCTCGCTCAAGGGCGATTTCGGCCCGCCGCAGGGGCAGCCGATCGAAGCGGTGCTGACCTCGCCGCCGAACGTGCCTCCGCCGGTCAACCGCGACTACCCGGCGAAGGTCATCGTCGAACTCGACGTGGTCGAGAAGGAAATGCCGATCGCCGACGGCGTGACGTACACCTTCTGGACCTTCGGCGGCACCGTGCCCGGCAGCTTCATCCGCGTGCGCCAGGGCGACACGGTGCAGTTCCACCTGCGCAACATGCCCGACAGCAAGATGCCCCACAACATCGACCTGCACGGCGTCACCGGCCCGGGCGGTGGCGCGGCCTCGAGCTTCACCGCGCCGGGCCACGTGAGCCGCTTCACCTTCAAGGCGCTCAACGCGGGCCTGTTCGTCTACCACTGCGCGACCGCGCCGGTGGGCATGCACATCGCCAACGGCATGTACGGACTGATCCTGGTCGAGCCGCCGGGCGGCCTGCCGCCGGTGGACCACGAGTACTACGTGATGCAGGGCGACTTCTACACCACGGGCAAGTACCGCGAGAAGGGCCACCAGGACTTCGACATGCAGAAGGGCATCGACGAGCGTCCGACCTACGTGCTGTTCAACGGGCGCGAAGGCGCGCTCACCGGCGACAACGCGCTCAAGGCCAACACCGGCGACAGCGTGCGCCTGTTCGTCGGCAACGGCGGCCCGAACCTGGTGTCGAGCTTCCACGTGATCGGCGAGATCTTCGACAAGGTCTGGTTCGAGGGCGGCACGCGCTTCCAGGAGAACGTGCAGACCACGCTGATCCCGTCCGGCGGCGCCGCGATCATGGACTTCCACGTCGAGGTGCCCGGCAGCTACGTGCTCGTCGACCACTCGATCTTCCGCGCGTTCAACAAGGGCGCGCTCGCGATCCTGAAGGTGGACGGCAAGGAGCGCCCCGACATCTATTCCGGCAAGGAGGTCGACGCGATGTACATCGGCGACCAGGCGCACGCCAACCTGAAGCCGGTGGCCGAAGCGGCGAAGGCCGCGCAGGCCGGCGAGCTGACCGTCGAGGACCAGGTGAAGGCCGGCCAGGCGCTGTTCGCGGGCACCTGCTCCACCTGCCACCAGGCCAACGGCGAAGGCATGCCGGGCGTGTTCCCGCCGCTCGCGGGCTCGGACTTCATCAAGGCCGACCCGAAGCGCGTGCCGGTGATCATCACCCATGGCCTCACCGGCAAGGTGCACGTCAACGGCAAGGACTACGACTCGGTGATGCCGCCGATGTCGCAGCTCACCGACGACGAGGTCGCGAACATCGCCACCTACGTGCTCAACAGCTGGGGCAACCCGGGCGGGCGCGTCACCAAGGAAGA
>DASTWT010000310.1:0-2051 GCA_035765815.1 Luteimonas sp.
GCCATCGCCTGGCTGTGCGACAGGCCCTCGTCCATGATCCTGGCGATCTGGGCGTCGGTGGCGTCGCCGCCCGCGGCGAGCGCCGGCGCGGCAAAGAGTGCGACCGCCGTGGCGGCGGCAAGGAGGTGGCTGCGCATGTCTGGTCCCCGGGGCATCGCGGTACGCGAAGGGTTCCGAGGCTACCCCGGCGGCTCTGGCGCCGCGTAGGCCGGAGGTCACTGCGGCGGCGGCCCCGGACCGGCGCGCTTCACCGGTCCGCGACCGGCGCCCGCTAGCGTGGGCGCATGGACCTCAAGAGCGGCTATCCGTGGTGGACGGTGCGCGACGCCCTGCCCGGCGCGTTCCCACCGCTGGAAACGGACCTGCGCTGCGACGTCGCGGTGATCGGCGCCGGCATCACCGGCGCGCTGGTGGCGAGCGAGTTCGCCGCGCACGGCCACGATGTCGCCGTCCTCGACCGGCGCGAAGCCGGCTGGGGCAGCACGGCCGCGAGCACGGCGCTGCTGCAGTACGAGATCGATGCGCCGATGCGCGAACTCGCGAAGCGATACGGAGAGGAGGCCGCGGTCCTCGCCTACCGCGCGTGCCTGGATGCGATCGGCGGCCTGCGCGACGCGCTGCGCGGCGTGCGCGGAGCGGAGTTCGCCGGCGCCGACAGCCTGTACTACGCAAGCCGCGAGCGCCACCTGGGCGCGCTCCGCGCCGAGTTCGAACTGCGCGCGCGGCACGGCTTTCCGGTGCGCTGGCTCGATGCGACCGCGGTCCGCGAACGGCACGGATTCGACGCGCCCGGCGCGATCCTGAGCACGGTGGCGGCGCGGATCGACCCGTACCGCGCGGCCTGGGGCCTGTTGCAGCGCCTGCGCCGCGCCGGCGGGCGCGTCCACGACCGCGCGACCGTGGCCGCGATCCAGCCGCGCGCGCGCGACGTGCTGCTCGCCACGCGCGAAGGGCCGCGCGTCCTCGCCCGCCACGTCGTCGTCGCCGCCGGCTACGAAGGACAGGCATGGCTGCCGCGCGCGGTCGCGCGCGATCGCAGCAGCTATGCGCTGGTGACCGACCCGATCCCGGCCGCCGCGCTCGGTACGCTCGCGCGCACCCTGTTGTGGGAAACCGCGCGCCCCTACCTGTACCTGCGCGCGACCGCGGACCGGCGGCTGGTGATCGGCGGCGAGGACGACGCCGTCGACGTGCCCGCGCGCCGCGACCGCCGCGTCGGGAAGAAGGCGGAACGATTGCTGGGCAAGGTGCAGGCGCTGTTCCCGATGCTGCCGCTGCGCCCCGCCTTCGCCTGGGCCGGCACCTTCGCCGAAACCGCGGACGCCCTGCCGTTCTTCGGGCCGCACCCGCGCTACGGTCCGCGCGTGCTGTTCGCGATGGCCTATGGCGGCAACGGGATCACCTACGCGATGGCCGGCGCCGGGCTGCTGCGAGCGCTGGCGGAGCGGCGCGGGCACCCGCTGGCCGCGCTGTTCGGGTTTGCGCGGCTGCGGTCGTAGCGGCGACACTGCGGGCATCGCCCCGATGGAACGCCCGTGCCGCACCACACCTCGCTGATCGCCATGCTCGTGTTCGGCTTCGTGCTCGCGTTCGCGCTGGGCGCGCTGGCCAACCGGCTGCGGCTGTCGCCGCTGGTGGGCTACCTGCTGGCGGGCGTGCTGGCGGGGCCGTTCACGCCGGGCTTCGTCGGCGACGCGCAGATCGCGCCGCAGCTGGCCGAGATCGGCGTGATCCTGCTGATGTTCGGCGTCGGCCTGCACTTCTCGCTGCGCGACCTGATGTCGGTGAAGAACATCGCGATTCCCGGCGCGGTCGCGCAGATCGCGGTCGCCACCCTGCTCGGCTGGGGCCTGGCGGAACTGATGGGCTGGTCGCGCGTCGAGGGCGTGATGTTCGGCTTCTCGCTGGCGACCGCGAGCACCGTGGCCACGACGATCTGCGCGACCGCACCGGGGATGGCGATGTTCTTCACCGACATCAGGTCGCGCAGCGAGAAATGCAGGCCGACGCCGAACATCAGCAGGATCACGCCGATCTCCGCGAGCTGCGGC
>DASTWT010000311.1:0-5001 GCA_035765815.1 Luteimonas sp.
GTGAGCGGCACCGGCACGCGCCTGGACGCGAGCCCGACCGAGAGCGGCGAGAACATCGGCAAGCTCACCGTGGTGATGGAAGGCGGCGGCAGCCGCGCGCTGGAGGCCAGCGAGACCGAGAAGCTGCGCGCGAGCATGCGCGACGTCGCCTCGGCGCAGGTCGACTTCGCGCGGCCGGAGCTGTTCAGCCTGTCGCCGCCGCTGGAGATCGAGATCGAAGGCCAGGACCTCGACGCGCTGCAGCGCGCCGGCCGCAAGCTCGCCGGCATGCTTCGCGCGAACCGGCATTACGCCGACGTCAAGTCGTCGGTGGAGCAGGGCTTCCCCGAGATCCAGATCGTGTTCGACCAGGACCGCGCCGCGGCGCTGGGCATGACCACGCGCCAGATCGCCGACGTCGTCGCCAAGAAGGTCGCCGGCGACGTCGCCACGCGCTACAGCTTCCGCGACCGCAAGATCGACGTGCTGGTGCGCAACCGCGAATCCGACCGCGCCTCGGTGGACGACATCCGCCACCTGATCGTGAACCCGGGCAACGGCGCGCCGGTGGAGCTGCAGTCGGTCGCCGACGTAGTCGCCACCACCGGCCCGAGCGAGATCAACCGCGCCGACCAGCGCCGCGTCGCGATCGTGTCCGCCAACCTGCGCGACATCGACCTCGGCGGCGCGATCCGCGAAGTCGAGGACATGGTCGCGAAGCAGCCGCTGGGCACGGACGTCGGCATGCGCATCGGCGGCCAGGGCGAGGAGCTCGGCGACTCGGTGCGCTCGCTGCTGTTCGCGTTCGGCCTGGCGATCTTCCTGGTCTACCTGGTGATGGCCTCGCAGTTCGAGTCGCTGCTGCACCCGTTCGTCATCCTGTTCACCATCCCGCTCGCCCTCGTCGGTGCAGTCGCGGCGCTGCTGCTGACCGGCTCGCCGGTGTCGGTGGTCGTGTTCATCGGCCTGATCCTGCTGGTCGGCCTGGTGGTGAAGAACGCGATCATCCTGATCGACAAGGTCAACCAGCTGCGCGAGGCGGGCGTCGCCAAGCGCGAGGCGCTGGTCGAGGGCGCGCGCTCGCGCCTGCGGCCGATCATGATGACCACGCTGTGCGCGCTGTTCGGCTTCCTGCCGCTGGCGCTGGCCTTCGGCGAAGGCGCGGAAGTGCGATCGCCGATGGCGATCACGGTGATCGGCGGCCTGCTGGTCTCGACCCTGCTGACGCTGGTGGTGATCCCGGTCGTGTACGACCTGCTCGACCGCCGGCCGGACTCGGCCTACGTCGAGCGCGGCCGCCGCGCCCGCCGCGACGCCGCCGCCGCGGCCGACGTCCTCGCCCACGAGCACGACCCGCTCGCCGGCGACGACCCGCGCCACGCCTGAGCACGCCACCGGACCCCGCACGATGTCCCTCAACGTCACCGAGCTCAGCATCCGCCGTCCCGTCACGACGATCATGTTCTTCGTGTCGATGCTCGTCATCGGCCTGATCGCGGCGGTGCGCCTGCCGCTGGAGTCGTTCCCGGAAGCCTCCGCGCCGTTCTTCTACGTCCAGCTGCCGTACCAGGGCTCCACGCCGGAGGAAGTCGAGCGCAACCTCGTGCGCCCGGTGGAGGAGGCGATCGCCACGATGCCCGGCATCAAGACGATGAACTCCGAGGCGTCCGCCGACAGCGGCGGCGTGTTCGTGACGTTCAGCGACTGGGGCCGCGATGTGGCGATCGCGGCATCGGAGGCGCGCGAGCGCATCGATGCGATCCGCGACCAGCTGCCGGACGACTTCCGCCGCTACTTCGTGTTCCGCTGGAGCAACAGCGACCGCGAGTCGATGAGCCTGCGCCTGACCAGCGACCAGGACCTGACCACCCGCGGGCAGATGCTCGACGACGTGCTCAAGCGCCGGCTCGAGCGCATCCCGGGCGTGGCACGGGTCGAGGTCGAGGGCGTGCCGGAGCAGGAGATCGAGGTCGCGATCGTGCCCGAGCGCCTGGACGCGCACGGCGTGCAGCTCAACGACCTGGTGTCGCAGCTGCAGGCGGCGAACTTCTCGGTGTCGGCGGGCGAGATCACCGACGCCGGGCGGCGACTGCGCGTGCAGCCGCGCGGCGAACTGACCGACGTCGAGCAGCTCCGCGCGTTGCCGGTGGGCCGCAACGGCACCCGCCTGGGCGACATCGCCGACATCAACCTCAAGCCGCAGCGCATGGACTACGTGCGCCAGGTCAACGGCCGCCCGTCGGTGGGCGTGGACATCTACAAGGAGCGCGCCGCGAACCTGGTGGACCTGTCGCGCGCGGTGCGCGCCGAGATCGCGGAGATCGAGCGCGAGCCGGCGATGAAGGGCATCACGATGGAGGTGACCGACGACCAGGGCAAGGAAGTCGTCAGCTCGCTGTCGGCCCTCGCCGAGGCCGGCGCGATCGGCCTGCTGCTCTCCATCGCGGTGCTGTTCTTCTTCCTGCGCCACTGGCCGTCGACGCTGATGGTGACGCTGGCGATCCCGATCTGCTTCGTCATGACCCTGGGCTTCATGCACTTCACCGGGGTCACGCTGAACATCCTGTCGATGATGGGCCTGCTGCTCGCGGTCGGCATGCTGGTCGACAACGCGGTCGTGGTGGTGGAGAGCATCTACCAGGAACGCGAGAAGTACCCCGGCGAGCCGCGGCTGGCCTCGATCGTCGGCACGCGCCACGTCGCGATCGCGCTGTCGGCGGGCACGCTGTGCCACTGCATCGTGTTCCTGCCGATGATGTTCGGCGAGAAGAACATCATCACCATCTACCTGTCGCAGATCGCGATCACGATCTCGGTCTCGCTGCTGGCGTCCTGGCTGGTGGCGGTGAGCCTGATCCCGATGCTGTCGGCGCGGATGCGCACCCCGCCGGCGGTCGCATCGTCCAACGGCCTGATCCCGCGCCTGCAGGAACGCTATGCGCGGTTGCTGCGCTGGACGCTGGAGCATCGCGGCTGGGCCGTCACGGGCATCCTGGCGATCGTGATGCTCAGCATCGTGCCGATGAAGATGACCAAGTCGGATTCGGGCGACGAGTCCGACCCGGGCGAGATCGACGTCTACTACCAGTGGCAGGGCGCCTATTCCAAGGAGGAGATGGGGGCCGAGGTCGCCAAGGTCGAGCGCTACATCAACGCGCACCGCAAGGAATTCCACGTCGAGAAGATCTATTCGCGCTACAGCGAGCAGGGCTGGGCGCGGACCGAGCTCGACCTGGACGTGAAGGACCCGAAGGTCGCGGCCAAGGTCCAGGAACAGCTCCGCGACGGGCTGCCGAAGTCGGCGCTGGCCAACATCGGCATCGGCCGCCAGGGCGGCATGGGCGGCGACGAGAAGAACGTGCAGTTCAGCCTGGTGGGCGACTCCACCCAGACGCTGCAGGAGCTGGCCGCCGACATCATCCCGATCCTGTCACACGACGGGAAGCTGCGCGACGTGCGCGTGGACACCGGCGACACCAACAGCGAGCTGTCGGTGCGCGTCGACCGCGAGCGCGCCGCCGCCTTCGGCTTCAGCGCGCAGCAGGTGGCCTCGTTCGTGGGCATGGCGCTGCGCGGCTCCTCGCTCCGCGACTTCCACCGCGGCGACGTCGAGATCCCGGTGAACGTGCGCTTCGCCGGCGCGGAGCACTACGGCACCCAGGACCTGGAGGCGTTCCTGGTGCGCGCCCCGGACGGCCGCTCCGTGCCGCTGCTGGCGATGGTCGACGTGTCCGTGCGCCCGTCCTCGACCACGATCAACCGCATGAACCGCCAGACCATGCTGACCGTGCAGGCCAACCTCGCGCCGGGCGTGGCCATGGACGACGCGCAGAAGTCCATCGAGAAGACCCTGTCCGCGATCGAGCTCCCGCCCGGCTACGGCTACACCTTCGAGGGCGGCGGCTTCGGCATGCAGATGGACATGAACAGCCAGATGCTGCGCAACGTGAAGATCGCGCTGGTCCTGATCTTCATCGTGATGGCCGCGGTGTTCGAGTCGCTGCTGTTCCCGCTGGCGATCATGAGCGGCGTGCTGTTCTCGATCTTCGGCGTGTTCTGGCTGTTCTGGCTCACCGGCACCGAGTTCAACATCATGGCCTTCATCGGCATCCTGGTGCTGATGGGCGTGGTGGTGAACAACGGCATCGTGATGATCGAGCACATCAACAACCTGCGCCGCCGCGGCATGTCCCGCACCGAGGCGCTGGTGAACGGCGGGCGCGAGCGCCTGCGCCCGATCCTGATGACGATGGGCACGGCGATCCTGGCGATGGTGCCGATCGCGGTCTCGGACACGCAGCTGGCGGGCGAGGGGCCGGCCTACTACCCGATGGCGCGCGCGATCGCGGGCGGGCTGGCGTTCTCGACGGTGGTGAGCCTGCTGTTCCTGCCGACGATCTACGCGATCCTCGACGACATGCGCAGCGGTACCGGCCGCCTCATCGCACGCGCCCGCCGCCGCCGCGGCGACCCCGTCACCGCGTAATCGCTTCGGGGCCGGGCTCCGGAAGCGTGCGCGGAATTCCGGGGGACGCCGCAAGTACGTCCCTGTAGGCTCCGTGGCGGCATCCATGCCGCCAAGGCCCCCGGAATTCCACGCACGCTTCCGTCGCCTCGCACGCCGCGATTCCCCGCTTCTTTCATCGACAAGAAGCGGGAGCCTCGCTTCGGTCGGTTTCCGAAGGCGGGGGACTGCACGTCGCTTCGTCGTCGCGGATGCGAGGGTTCGGGCCGGGGATCTCGAAAACAGGGATGTTTTCGAGAAGCCTCCATGGATGGATCCACGGCGTGCCCCGGCACGAACCCTCGCATCCGCGGCGACCCCGCACGAAGGGCGATCGCCTTCGCGGAGGTCCCGCGGATCAGGCGAGGAGCTTGTGCAGGATGCGCGCGCCGCCGATCCAGACGCCGATCGCGGTGCCCATGCTGGTCAGGAAGAAGTTGAGCAGCACCCGCGCCACGCGGTTGCGCCACCACCCGCGCACCGAATTGACGTCGTCGCGCAGCGCCATGAAGTCGGCG
>DASTWT010000312.1:0-8345 GCA_035765815.1 Luteimonas sp.
GCTTCCGCCCCCACCCGAAGCGCGCCCCCCCCCTCCGGCCGAAGAGCGAAAGAGCAACGGCGCGCGCGCCCCGAAGGTGCGTTGCTGCGCAGGCGAGTCGCCGTGGATGCGAGGGGTTCGGGCCGGGGACGTCGAAAACATGGATGTTTTCGACCGAGCCTGCATGGACGTATTTGCTGCGTGCCCCGGCACGAACCCCTCGCATCCGCGGCGACCCCGCAGGAAGCGACGCACGCTTTGGACGTAAGATGCGGGGGACTCTCAGGGAGGAGGGACGCCATGAAGGCACGACGGATTCTTTCGATGGACGGCGGCGGCATCCGCGGCCTGCTCGCCTGCCGCTGGCTCGCCGGCGCCGAAGACGCGCTGCTCGCCGCCGGCAAGCCCGGCCTGCTCGAGAGCTTCGACCTGCTCGCCGGCAGTTCCACCGGCGCGATCATGGCCGCAGGCCTGGCGATCGGCCTCTCGCCGGCGGCCATCGCCGACCTGTACCGCGAGCAGCGGCACGTGATCTTCCCCGGCATCGCCGATCGCCTGTGGTCGCGCGCCGGGCGCCTGCTCACCCAGGGGCCGTCGGCGCCGAAATACGACGCGAAGGGCCTGGAGAAGGTGCTGAAGAAGGTGTTCGGCGCCACCAAGCTCGGGCAGGCGAAGGTGCCGCTGATGATCACCAGCTACGACACGATCTCGCGCTCGCCGGTGATCTTCAAGAGCTTCAAGCCCGAGCACCAGGAGCTGCCGTTGTGGGAGGCGTGCCGGGCCTCGTCCGCGGCGCCGACCTACTTCCCGGCGCACGGGATGACGATCGAGGGCAAGGCCTGCGCGCTGATCGACGGCGGCATCGTCGCCAACAACCCGACCGCCTGCGCGATCGCCGAAGCGCTGCGCAAGGACGCCCGCGCCGACCAGCCGCAGGACCTGGTGGTGCTGTCCATCGGCACCGGCGCGCACACCCGCAGCATCGGCCTCAAGTCGGCGCGCGAGTGGGGCGCGATCGAATGGGCGGTGCCGATCATCGACGTGCTGTTCGACGGCAGTGCGGACTCGGTCGATTACATCGCCCGCCACCTGGTCGGCGACAGCTACTTCCGCCTGCAGGCGGAACTGTCGATCGGCCTGGACGACATGGACGACGTGAGCGACACCAACATCGCCGCGCTCGAGGCCGTGGCCCGCGACTACCTCGCGCAGGCCGACACCCGCAAGCAGCTCAAGCGCCTCGCCACCCTGCTGTAGGGCCGAGCCATGCTCGGCTTGGCCTTCAGTACCACTCCATCAGCGAGATGCCGAGGCCGACGTAGGTCGCGCGGTGGTTGTAGTCGATCATGCTCTCGCCGTAGCCGTCGAACACCTGCAGGTGGCCGCGGAAGGTGTCGTGCAGCGGGAAGGCCCAGTCGAACTGCACCGCGCCGTGCGAGCGGTCGCCGCCGCGCAGCGAGTGCCGCAGCATCAGCGACAGCTGCTGGCCGTCGCCGAAGGTCCGCACCAGGGTCGCGTCGCCGCGGCCCATGTAGTCGGAGATGTCGGGGTTGTCGTCGCCGTGCCCGTGCTCCGGCACGCGGATCCAGGGGCGCAGGTTCAGCGCCCAGCCCTCGCGGTCGAAGCCGAAGTCGAACATCACCCGGTTCCAGCTGCGCGACAGCGGATCGGACCGGCCGTTCGACTGGTGGTCGACGCCGACCGCGAACAGGCGCCCCTTCCAGCCGAGCAGGCCGTAGCCGGTGCGGAAGGCGAGCATCACCTCCGGCTCGTAGTCGGTCTCGCGGAACGGACGCGAGGCGTCGGCGTTGTAGACCTGCCAGCGCGAGCTCTGGGTGTAGGCCATCCAGAGGTCGCCGTTGTCGCCGAACAGGTTCTCGACCGCCTTGGTCTTGAAGCTGATCTGGAACTTCGCCTCCAGCGCATCCACCGCGCCGGCCTCGGTGGCGGTGGCCAGGCCGCGCGTCGGCGAGAACGGGTGGGTGTTCGGCGCGCTGCTCCAGAACGCGGGGAACAGGTACACCGGCTTGTAGGCGCGGAAGTTGAAGATGCCGAGCTTCGAGTCGCGCGCCAGTTCCCAGCGCGTGTCCAGCAGCGAGCCCTTGCCCGCGTTGGCGATGGCGGCCTGCGCGTCAGGGTCGAGGGCCGCCGGCGCCGCCGCCGCGCCCGGCGCGTCGCGGCGGAACAGGCTCGCGCCGCCGCGACGCACCGCTGCCGCGGCGCGCTCCGAGGGCGTGGGGTGCGGCAGCGCCGACGCCTGCGCGCCGCGGGCCGCCCTGGCGGCGGCCTCCGCCGCTTCCGCAGCCGCCTGCGCGGCTTCCGCGGCCGCGTCGGCCTCGCGCGTGCTCGGCACGCTGCGGCCGGCCGCCGCGTCGTAGCAGGCCAGGCGCGCGGCATCGATCTCGATCGACACGCAGGCCGCGACCCCCGGCGGCGGCGCAGCCGCTTCCTGGCCGAACGCCGGCGCGCCGACGGCGCCGAGCATCGCGCCCGCCAACAGGATCGCCGGCACGAATGCGCGCGCCGGGACGCGCGTGTCTTCCGCCCGGTCAGGATTTCCCATCGCCACCGCTCCCCTGCGGCTTGAGCATGTCTTCGTCGCTGGCGCGCTGCGCCGCGGCCAGTTGCGCGTCGATGTCGCGGTTCACCGAGGTGTCGCCCGCCGGTTCCTTCACGACCGGCGCATCGGGCGCGCGGTAGCGGACGGTTTCCGGGCCGCGCACGCTCGCCTGCGCGAACGCGCCGCGCACCTCGCGCAGCGCCTCGGTGCGGACCTTGCCGACGTCGTTGCGGCGCTGGTCGACCCAGCCGTAGAAGCGCAGGTCGAAGCCCTTGGCGGCGTAGCCGTCCATCGCGAACGACGGCGCGGGATCGGCGAGCACGCCGTCGACGCGCGCGATCGCCGCCAGCCCGAGGTCGCGCGCGTGGCTGATCGACTCGGCGGTGTCCACCGGCACCACGAAATCGAAGCGCCGCTTCGGGTTGGCGGTGTAGTTGGTCACCACCGACTTGAACACCAGCGAATTCGGCAACGAGACCTGGTTGCCGTCGAGCGTCATCAGCAGCGTCGCGCGCGAGGTGAGCGCGATCACCTTGCCCTCGTACTTGTCGATCACCAGGTGGTCGTCCGGAGCGAACGGCCGGCGCAGGCTCAGCAGCACCCCGGCCATGTAGTTCTCGGCGATGTCCTTGAACGCGAAGCCCACGACGAGGCCGACCACGCCGGCCGAGCCGAGCACCGCGCCGACCAGCGCGGTCGCGCCGAGCAGGTTCAGCGCGAGCACCAGGCCGACGATCACCACCGCGGCCTGGACGACGCGGCGCACCAGCCCGTCCATGTAGGGATTGTCGGCGTGGCCGCGCATCCAGCGCAGCGGCCAGCGCCCGAGGCGGCGGCCGAGCCAGGCGGCGAACCACACGATCGCGACGGCGACCAGCAGCAGCGGCAGCGCCACCACCAGGCGCACCAGTTTCGCCTTCATCTGCTCGAGCGCGGCCTGCACGCGCGTGTGCAGGTCGGCGTCGATGGCGACCTGGTTGACCACGTTGGCCACGCCTTCGACCTTGCCGGCGATCTCCGCCGCGAGCTTGCGGTCGGCGTCGGCGACGACCTTGCCGCCGAGCGTCACCACGCCGCCGTTGACCGCGACCGTCACCCGCTGCAGCGAGGGTTGCCGCAGCAGCCGCGCGGCGACCGCGGTGGCGATGCGCGCGTCCTCGCGCTCGCCGGCGCGCACCTCGGCCTGCACGTCGCGGGCGTCCGGGGCGGCCGGCGCCTCGGCCCGGGCGGCGGCTGCGGCCGCCATCGCGGCATCCGGATCGTCCTGCAGGGCGCGGGCGAGGGCGGGCGCCGCGAACGCCGGCCCCAGCGCCAGCAGGCCGAGCGACAGGATGCAGAGCGCGACGGCCGCCCGGCGCCGCCCGCGGGGCCTCACAGCTGCGAACGCAGCGGCCGGATGAAGGTCTCGGCGAACTTCTCGGTCCAAGGGCGATCCTTCCACGTCTCGTAGGTGTAGCGCCGGCACTTCGCGAGGTCGGCCTCGAACACCCGGGTCATGCGCTCGGCGAAGCCCCGATCATAGACGTTGAGGCTGGCCTCGTCGTTGAGCTGGAAGGACCGCAGGTCGAAATTGGTGGACCCCACCGAAACCAGCTCGTGGTCCACGATCAGCATCTTGTTGTGGAACATGGTCGGGTCGTACTCGTACATCTCGACCCCGGCCAGCAACAGCGGGCCCCAGCCGGCCTTCGACGCCATGCGCGCCGCGTCGGAGTCGGTGTTCTTCCCGGGCATCACCACGCGGATGCGCACGCCGCGGTGGCGCGCCGCGATCAGCGCCTGCGTCACCAGGTCGTCGGGGATGAAATAGGCCGCGTCCAGGTCGATGCTGTGCTCGGATGCGGCGATCGCCATCAGGTACATCAGGTGCATGCTCTCGCTGCCGCCGGCGGGCGAGCTGATGAACAGGTGCGCGTCCATGTCGCCCGCCTTCTCCAGCGGCGGGAAATAGTCGGCGCCGTTGACGATGGTGCCGGTGGTCTTGGTCCAGTTGTCGTTGAACGCCGCCTGCATCTGCGCCACCACCGGGCCTTCGATGCGGAAGTGCATGTCGCGCCAGTGGTCCGGGTCCTGCGCGTGGCCCCGCCACGGGTCGCCGATGCCGACGCCGCCGGTGAAGCCGACCCTGCCGTCCACCACCAGCAGCTTGCGGTGGGTACGGTTGTTCATGCGCGCCAGGTTGTACCAGTGCAGCGGACGGTAGCGCTCGACGCGCACGCCCGCGTCCTCCATCTCCTGCAGCTGCTTCTGGTCCATGCTCGCGCTGCCGACCCAGTCGATGGTGACGTTCACCGCCACGCCGGCGCGGGCGCGTTCGCTGAGCGCGTCGGCGAACCACTGGCCGACCTGGCCTTCCCAGTAGATGTAGGTTTCGAAAGTGATGTTGTGCTGCGCGCCGCGGATCGCCGCGAGCATCGCCGGGAAGATCTCGTCGCCGTTTTCCAGCGCCTCGACCTTGTTGCCGGGAATGATCGATGGCCCGAGCATCACCCCCATCTCGCGCCGGAACTGCGGGTCGGACACGGCGTAGCGGTGCTCGATGCGGCGTTCGAGCTTCTTCTCGGGGGTGGCGAAGTTGAGTCCGAGGACGACGGCGAGCGCGGTGAGCGCCGCGGTCACGACGATGGTCCAGATCATGCGCTTGCGGCTCCAGGGTTCGAGTCCCCGGCGTCGGCGCCACTCCGACACGCTCGCGCGCGTGCGCCGTTCGGGCGGGGTCGGGCGGCTCGTCACGGGCGCTTCCGGGTTGCGGGGATGCCGGGCATCATCCCGGCGCCGCATTCATCGAGGCGTGAAGCCGCCGCCGCGCGGGCGCTCCGACGCGCGCGCTACTTCCACCAGGCCCACGCGAACAGCGCGAGCATCGCCAGCGCGAGCGTGAGCTTCAGCGCGACGCCGAACACGATGCCCAGCCAGGTGCCGAAGCCGACCTTCGTCGCCTGGCCCATCGCCGCGGGATCCAGCCGGCGGCCGTGCAGCAGCTCGCCCAGCAGCGCGCCGCAGAACGGCCCGATGAAGACGCCCAGCACGCCGAAGAACAGTCCGGCGAACGTGCCGATCACCGCGCCCGCGATCGCGAGCCTGCTGGCGCCGACGCGCCTGGCGCCGAGCGCCGCGGCCCAGAAGTCGACCGCCAGCGACAGCAGCGTGAGCACGCCGAGCGCGACCAGCACGCCGATGCCGATGCGGGTGAAGTGTTCGGCCCACGCCGCGAGCACCATGCCGGCGAACACCAGCGGCAGGCCGGGCAGCGCCGGCAGCACGATGCCGGCGAGGCCGACGAGGACCAGCACGGCGCCCAGCACGTACATCACGGTCATGAAGGTCATGCGCGTTTCCCCCGTTTCGCCGCCCGCCCACGGACGGCGCATGAAAAAAGGCGGCCCGCCGTGGCGGACCGCCTCATCCTATCCGACCGGCGCGTCAGCGGAGCCAGGCGCGGCCGTTGTAGACGCGCACGTAGGACCCTTCGCGGATCCCGCCCAGGTCGGTCTGCGTGACCGAGGTGGTGGTGCCGTTGGCCATGCGCACGTAGATCGTATAGCTGCCGTTGTTGGCCTGCGCGCGGTTCTGGATCGCGTTGCCGGCGATCGCGCCGGCGACCGCGCCCGCGGCGGTGGCGGTGTTCTGCTTGCCCGTGCTGTCGGTGCTGTTCTTGGCGAGCTCGCGGCCGGCGACCGCGCCGACGATGCCGCCGAGCACGGCGCCCGTCGCGTTGGGCACGTTGCTGCCGCCGGTGCCGTTGACGTCGATGCGGGTGACGGTGCCGCAGTCGTAGCAGGTGCCGGTGACCGGCGGCGGCGCGCCGTAAGTGTTGCTGCCGTAAGTGCTGTCGTAGGGGGAAGTGGCGCAGCCGGCCGCGGCGAGGCAGGCGGCGAGCGCGGTCGCGGCGGCGACGCGGAGGGGGGCGGGGGCGTGCATGGCGGGTCTCCGGTGGATGACGCCGCCATCGTCGGAATCGCGTCGTGAACGACCGGTCAATCGCGCCACCGCCGTTCGCCGGCGGTTCACCTCGAAGGGCGCGGCGCCCGGCCGCGCGCCGGCCGCGTCCTCAGTTGCGGAAGTCGCGGTGGCAGGCCTTGCAGGCCGCCCCGATGTCCTTCATCGCCGCCTGCACGCCGGGGCATGCGAGCGGCGGGCTGGCGAGCGCGCGGTCGAGCGCGGCGCGCAGGTCGCTGGCGTGGCCGGTGAAGCGCGTGTCGTCGCGCAGGTCGCCGAACGCCGGCTCGATGTCGTTGGCGAGCGTGCGCAGCGCCTGCAGCTGGGGCAGCGTGTCGGTGGCGGCGCAGCGGTTGCCGTTGACGTTGGCGTCGAGCATGTCCATGTGCGCCGCGAACAGGTGCATCACGCTTTCCGGGAAGTGGTCCTTGCGCGCGTCGAGCGCGCGCACCGCCATCACCGTGCCGATGACGCCCACGACCAGGCCGAGCACGAACAGGAACAGGTAGCGCATCGCGGCGTTGCCGGAGGGGCTGGTCCCCGGACGGGCCGGAGCGGGCGTGCGGTCGGCAGGCATGTTCATCGCGGAATCCGGGCGGTTGGCTGGACGCAAGTTAACATGGACCGATGCGACAGGAATTGCGCGAACGCTTCGCCGGCATCGACCGGCTGTACGGCACGGGCGCCGTGGACCGGCTGGCCCGCGCGCGCGTCGCCGTGGTCGGGCTCGGCGGCGTGGGCTCCTGGGCCGCGGAGGCGTTCGCGCGCAGCGCGGTCGGGCACCTGGCGCTGATCGACGCCGACGACCTGTGCCTGTCCAACACCAGCCGACAGCTGCCCGCGCTCGCCGGCCAGTACGGCCGCAACAAGGCGCAGGCGATGGCCGAGCGCTGCCGCGCGATCAATCCGCTGGTCGACGCCGTCCCGGTCGAGTCGTTCCTGACGCCGTCCAACCTCGAGCCGATGCTCGGCAACGGCTACGACCTGGTCCTCGACGCGTGCGACAGCTTCCGCACCAAGGTCGAGGCGATCGCGTGGTGCCGCCGCCGCAAGCTGCCGGTGGTGACGGTCGGTTCCGCCGGCGGGCGCACCGATCCCACCCAGGTGCGGGTGCGCGACCTCTCGCGCACCGAGCACGACGCGATGCTCTCTCTTATCCGCAAGAAGCTGCGCGGCGAATTCAACTTCCCGAAGAACCACGACCGCTATTTCGGCGTGCCGGCGGTCTACTCGCTCGAGAACGTGCGCTACCCGCAGGCCGACGGCAGCGTGTGCGGCACCCGCCCGCAGCTCGACAGGGACGCGGCGCTGAAGCTCGACTGCGGCGCCGGACTGGGCGCGGCGACGCACGTCACCGGCGCCTTCGCTTTCGCCGCCGTCGCCCGCGCCCTCGACCTCCTCCTGAAAGCCCCGAAAGCGCTTTAGCCACAGATTCCACAGATTCCACAGATATGCTCCCGGCCGACGAGATCACCTCGCTCGCCCCAGACCAGACTGTGAAATCTGTGGAATCTGTGGCCAAAAAGCTTTTCAGGCGGCGGGGAAGCGGAACAGGCGGGCAGCGTTGGCCGTGGTCGCGGCGGCGATGGCGTCCGGGGATTCGTCGCGGAGGGCGGCGATGCAGTCGAGCACGGCCGCGACGCGCGCCGGCTCGTTGCGCTGGCCGCGGATCGCGGCGTCCGGCTGGTCCGGCGCGTCGGTCTCGAGCAGCAGGTGCTCGAGCGGCATCGTCGCCGCCAGCCGGCGCAGGCGCCGGGCTCGCTCGTAGGTCACCGGCCCGCCCAGGCCCAGCAGGAAGCCGAGTTTCCACAGCTGCGCGGCGAATTCAACTTCCCGAAGAACCACGACCGCTATTTCGGCGTGCCGG
>DASTWT010000313.1:0-2381 GCA_035765815.1 Luteimonas sp.
GCCGTGGGGCGTGTGGATCGGCGGCGAGGAGCTGCACAACAACCACCACGCGTTTCCCTCGTCGGCGAAGTTCGCGTTGCGCAAGTGGGAATTCGACATCGGCTGGGCCGTCATCCGCGGCCTCGAGCGCGTCGGCCTGGCGAAGGTGCTGCGCACCGCGCCGAAGCTGGACGTGCGCCCGAACATCCCGGTGCCGGACGCCGACACGCTGAAGGCGCTGCTGGCGGTGCGCTTCCAGGCGATGACCGACTTCCAGCGCGACGTGCTCAAGCCCGCGCTGCGCGAGGAAGCGAGCCTGGCGGGCGCGAAGCTGCGCGCGCTGCTGCCGCGCAAGCTGCGCCGCGGCCTCGCCGACGACGGGCGCTGGCTGAAGCCGGACGCCCGCGCCAGGCTGCAGGCCTTCGTCGCCCAGCGCCCGCGCATCGGCACGCTCGTCGAGCATCGCCGCCGCCTCGCCGCGGTGCTCGAGGCGCGCAGCCACGACGCGAGCGAGCGCCTGCACGCGCTGCAGGCCTGGTGCCGCGACGCCGAGGCCAGCGGCATCCGCGCGCTGCAGGACTTCTCGATGCGGCTCAAGGGTTACTCGCTGCGCAACGCCGCCCCCGCTTCCTGAACGCGGGGGAACCCGCCACGTCGCGGCGGCGCCGCGACCGTCAACGTTCGTCGCCGCCTTCGCGTTGGTCGGGCTGACACCCACCACGCAGGAGACAGGGATGGACATGCGGAACGTGATCGCGGCAGCGGCGCTGGCGACGTGCCTGGCGGCCATGGCGCCGGCGACGGCGCAGCCCGCCGGGACCCAGGCCTGGCGGGGCCGGCCATGGCGGCAGGCAGGCGCCGCGCGGCGTGCGCCGGCAGCCGGACGTGCGGCCTGGCAGCAGGGCGCCCCGGCGCTTCCGCCCGGCGTCCGCCGGATCGCCGACCTCGCCTACGGCAGCGACCCGGCGCAGCGCCTCGACGTGTACGTCCCGGCCCGCCCCGGCGGCGGGGCGGTGCTGCTCGTGCACGGCGGCGGCTGGCGGCGCGGCGACAAGGACAACCGCAAGGTCGTGGCCAACAAGCTCGCCGACTGGAGCGCGCGCGGCATGGTGGTGGTCTCGGTCGACTACCGGATGCTGCCGGAAGCCGACCCGCTGGCGCAGGCCGGCGACGTCGCCGCTGCGCTCGCCTACGCGCAGCGGCACGCGCGCGAGTGGGGCGCGGATCCGTCGCGCTTCGTGCTGGCCGGCCACTCCGCAGGTGCGCACCTGGTCGCGCTGCTCGATGCGGAGCCCTCCCTCGCGCGTTCCCATGGCGCGGGCGCCTGGCGCGGTACGGTCGCGCTCGACAGCGCCGCGCTCGACGTCACGAAGATCATGCGCGCGCGCCATCCCTCGCTGTACGACGACGCCTTCGGCAACGATCCGGCTTACTGGCGCGCAGCGTCGCCGACGCTGCAGCTCACGCGCGGTGCGCCGCCCATCCTGCTGGTGTGCTCCACCGAACGCGCGGATTCCTGCGAGCAGGCGCGCGGCTTCGCCGCCGCCGCTCGGCGCCCGGGCGTCCGCGCCGAGGTGCTGCCCGAAGCGCTGCCGCACGGCGGGATCAACGACCAGCTCGGCCTTCCCGGCGCCTACACCGACGCGGTCGACGCCTTCATCGCCTCGTTGTCCCCGCCCGCGCCCGCGCGCTGAGCCGCGCCGGCCCGCCGGCGACACCGCCGGACGAGGCCGGAAACGACGACGGCCCGCGAACGGGCCGTCGTTTTTCCTGCATTCCGCGCGCTCCGCGCGGACGGTCACCAGATGCGCACGCGCGCGTCCGGCGCCAGGTACAGCTTCTGGCCTTCCTTCGCGCCGAACGCGTCGTACCACGCGTCGATGTTGCGCACGGTCTGCGCGCGGAACGCACCGGGCGCATGGCCGTCGCCGATCACCTGCGCGCGCAGCGCGGCGTCGCGGGTCTTGGTGCGCCACGCCTGGCCGAACGCGAGGAAGAAGCGCTGGTCGCCGGTCAGGCCCTCGATCACCGGCGCCGGCTTGCCGCCCAGCGACTTCACGTACGCCTCGTGCGCGACTTCCAGCCCGGCGAGGTCGGCGATGTTCTCGCCGAGCGTCTGCTCGCCGTTGATGTGCAGGCCCGGCAGCGGCTCATAGGCGTTGTATTGCTCCACCAGCTTCTTGCCCGCGGCCTTGAAGTGCTCCGCGTCGCCCGGCGTCCACCAGTTCTGCAGCTTGCCCTCGGCGTCGAATTCGGAGCCGAGGTTGTCGAAGCTGTGGCTGATCTCGTGGCCGATCACCGCGCCGATCGCGCCGTAGTTGGCGGCGTCGTCCGCGTTCGGGTCGAAGAACGGCGGCTCGAGGATCGCGGCCGGGAAGTTCAGCGCGTTCTGCAGCGGCAGG
>DASTWT010000314.1:0-3386 GCA_035765815.1 Luteimonas sp.
GGCCAGGCGCTTCTTGCCGGCCTTGTGCAGGTCGTAGTCCTCGAGCAGCAGCTGCACCGACCACGGGAACGTGGCCAGCGAGGACATCATCTGGGTGAGGCCTTCCTCGATCCGCTTGGCGATGGCGATCTCGCCCTCGCGGGTCAGCAGCTCGACCGTGCCCATCTCGCGCATGTACATGCGCACCGGGTCGGTGGTGCGGCCGCCCTCGGCGTCAAGCGCCGACAGGGTGGCGGCGGCTTCCTCGGCGGCGGTGTCGTCGACCTCGCGGCCGCTGCCGGAATTGCCGGCGAGCAGCAGCGTTTCGGCATCCGGCGCAATCTCGTGCACCTCGATGCCCATGCCGTTGATCATGCCGATGATGTCTTCGATCTGCTCCGGGTCGACCATGTCGTCGGGCAGGTGGTCGTTGACCTCGGCATAGGTCAGGTAGCCCTGCTCCAGGCCCTTGCTGATGAGCTGCTTGATGTCGGACTGCGGAGCCTGGCGTTCGTTGGCCATGGGGTGCGCCACCGGGGGTATT
The DNA here is from genome assembly GCA_035765815.1 of Luteimonas sp. Taxonomy (GTDB): domain Bacteria; phylum Pseudomonadota; class Gammaproteobacteria; order Xanthomonadales; family Xanthomonadaceae; genus Cognatiluteimonas. The sequence continues at coordinate 524 of DASTWT010000314.1, forward strand.
GGGCGGAAAGAACCCTGCATTATACAGCGTGAACGCAGGGCCTCGGGGTTTCCGGCCTCACGCCCGCAGCAGGAACGTCACCGGGCCGTCGTTGGCCAGGCTGACGACCATATGGGCACCGAACCGGCCGGTTTCCACCCCTGGCGGGTGCATTTGCCGGCATTTTTCCACCAGGCCGGCGAAGATCCGTTCAGCCTCGGCCGGTGCCATGGCGGTACTGAAGCCCGGGCGCATGCCCGAGGACGTGTCCGCGGCGAGGGTGAACTGGCTGACCAGGAGCAGGCCGCCGCCGGTGTCGGCCAGGGAGCGGTTCATCCGCCCGGCGTCGTCGGCGAAGACCCGGTAGCCCAGCAGGCGCTGGGCCATGCGGGCGACCTGGGCCTCCCCGTCGCCCGGCTCCACGCCGACGAGGGCGAGCAGGCCGGGGCCGATGGCGCCGATGGCCTCGCCGTCCACGGCCACCGCCGCCGAGGCCACGCGCTGGATCAGGCTGATCATCCCTGCATTGTAGGAAAAAGGGGGCCGACCCCTTTTTCCTACAATGCGCGGATGACGGAATTCGCCGCCGGCCTCCTGTACCTGCTCGCCGCGGCGACCGCGCGCCTGCCCTGGCGCTGGCTGCATGCGTTCGGCGACGGGCTGGCGGCGCTGTGGCGCCGGATGGACGCGCGCGAGGCCCGGGTGTCCCGGCGCAACCTCGAACTCGCGTACCCGGCGCTCGACGCCGCGGCGCGCGCGCGCCTGCACCGCGCGGTCCTGCGCACCACCGCGCGCCAGGCGCTCGAAACCCTCGTGCTCTGGACCCGGCCGCACGCGCGCAACCTCGCGATGCTGCGCGAGGCCCACGGCACGGACCTGTTCGACGCGGCCATCGCCGCCGGCCGCGGCGTGATCGTGGCTGCGACGCACTACGGCAACTGGGAACTGCTCAACCAATGGCTGGCGGCGCGGACGCCGCTGGCGATCCTGTACAAGCCGCCGGAATCGCGCATCGGCGAAGCCTTCCTGCGCCGCGTCCGCGCCGACGACGCCAACGCGGCGCGCGTCGAGCAGGTCCCCGCCGAAGGCAGCGCGGTGCGCCGGCTGCTGCGCGTGCTGCAGGGCGGCGGCGTGGTCGGGATCCTGCCGGACCAGCAGCCGAAGGGGGGCGACGGCGTGTTCGCGCCGTTCTTCGGCATCGATGCGCTGACGATGACGCTGCTGCCCCGGCTGGCGGCGCGCACCGGCGCCGCCGTGCTGTACGCGTACTGCGAACGCATCGACGCGCCGGGCGCGGCGCCGGCGTTCGCGCTGCGCATCGAGGCCGCGCCGGACGGCATCGCCTCGGACGAGGCGGCGGAAGGCGCGCGCGCGCTCAACGCGGGCGTCGAGCGCATCGCGCGCCGCGACCCTGCGCAATACCAGTGGACCTACAAGCGCTATTCGCGGCGCCCGCCCGGCAGCGGCGAAACCTCGCCCTACGGCCGGCCCGGCTAGGGCGCCGTCGCCGGCGCGTCCGGATGCACCGGCCCCGCGGGCGGTGCGCCTTCGAGCAGCTGGTCGAGCGTACCGATGCGCCGCCGCAGCCAGGCGACGATGTCGGCGCGCAGCGCTTCCGGCGCCATGTCCAGGCTCTGCACGCAGGCGAAGGCGGCGCGCCCGTGGGGCGAAACGCCGTCGCGGTCGGCGGCGCGCAGCTTGCGCCGCAGCCGCCACGCCGGCTGCTCGGCCGGCTTGAGCTGGACCAGCCGCAGGCGCCGGTCGAAGCGCGCGTTGCCGTGCGCGATCTCCAGGTGCGCCGACACGCACTCGGCGCGGAACTGTCCCGCGCGCCGGAACGGCCAGGCGAGGTCGCGCTCGAGCAGGCCCGGATGGGCGTCGAAGAACGCCTGCATCGTCGAGCGCCGGAACGGATAGGGCGTATGGCCCAGGCGGAAGTAGCGGTCGTCGAACCCGCACAGGCGCGCGCTCAGCTCCTGCGCATTGCGCTCGCTGTCGCGCGGCGGGGGGTTGCCGCGCAGTCGCCGCAGCGCCAGCCGCGCCTTGCCGGCGAGCGTGTGCGCCGACTGCGCGCGCCATTCCCCGCGCTGCACGACCGCGCCGTCGTCGCCGAAACAATCCGCCTGCGCGACCGGCCGCAGCAGCATGAAATCGTCGTTGAGGTAGAGGAATCGCTCCGCCAATCCGTCGATCCGCCAGAGCAAGCTGCAGATCGCGCGGCTGTTGAACGTCGGCAGGAAGCGCTCGTAGCCGGAAAAGAGCTCCGAATGATCGACGAGCCGGACACGCTCGCCCCAGGCGCTCGCCTGCAGTCGCGGCAGCAGCGGCGGCACCTGCCCCGCGGTCACCACGTGGATGCGGCGGATCCAGGGCGCGAAGCGCAGCAGCGAGACGATGCAGTACTCGATCTCGCCGGCGTCGTCGAAGCGCGTGGGCGCCGCGCCGCCGCGCGGCGGCTCGCCCAGCGAACGCAGGCAGGCGTCGAGCCTGGCGCGATGCGCGGGATCGTTGCCGTCGACCCAGGCGACGACGGCATCGACCGGCGCGGTCGACGCGACCGCTTCGGTCATCGGGCGCCCCCGGTGGGCGCCGCGCCATCGCGGACGGCGGGGCTTGCGGCAGCGGCGCAGCGCGCCGTCGCCGCGGCCGGCAGCAGCGACCAATCGCGGCGGTTGGCGGCGCCCAGCGCGATGGCGCGCGACCGTTCCACGCAAGGCAGCAGCGCAGTGTCCTGCGCCATCAGCCAGCGCGACGCCGGCGCTTCGGCCTGCCAGGCCGCCGCGGCGCGCAGCTGGTCCGCCGGCGCGCGCCGGAAGCCGAACGTGCGCGTCGGCCCTTCGGCCATCAGCAGGTTCTGCTCCTTCCACGCGACCAGGCCGAGTTC
>DASTWT010000315.1:0-4368 GCA_035765815.1 Luteimonas sp.
AAGCGCGCTGTTATACCCTGCCGGGACTACAGCGGCAACCGCGCAAGCCTGCGCCGCGCCGCGTCCAAGGATCGTGATCGCCCGCCTGCTCATCGCCCTGCTGCGCGGCTACAAGCGCTGGATCAGCCCGCTGCTCGGACCACGCTGCCGCTTCGTGCCCACGTGCTCGGAATACGCGATGACGGCGATCGCGCGATTCGGCGTGCTGCGCGGCGGCTGGCTGGCGGCGCGCCGCATCGCGCGCTGCCATCCGCTGCATCCCGGCGGCCACGATCCGGTCCCGCCCCTCTCCCGAGAATGAAGGAAGCCACATGCCCGGCACGCTGATCGTCAATGCCCGACTGGTGAACGAAGGTCGCGAATCCGAAGGCGACCTGCGCATCCGCGACGGGCGCATCGCCGAGATCGGCAGCGGGCTGTCCGCGGCGCCCGGGGAGGACGTGGTCGACGCGCGCGGCCGCCGCCTGCTGCCGGGCATGATCGACGACCAGGTGCATTTCCGCGAGCCGGGCCTGGAGTACAAGGCCGACATGGCGATCGAGTCGGCGGCCGCGGTCGCCGGCGGCATCACCAGCTTCATGGACATGCCCAACACCAACCCGCCGACGCTCGACGCCGCGGCGCTGGAGGACAAGTACCGTCGCGCCGCCGGCCGCGTGCGCGGCAACCATGGCTTCTACATGGGCGCCAGCAACGACAACCTCGATGCGATCCGCGTCATCGACCCGCTCGCCACGCCCGGGGTCAAGGTCTTCATGGGCGCGTCCACCGGCAACATGCTGGTCGACGACCCTGAAACGCTGGACGGGATCTTCCGGGAAACGCCGGTGCCCATCATCACGCACTGCGAGGACACGCCGACGATCGAGGCGAACCTGGCGGCGTACAAGGCGAAGTACGGCGAGGACATCCCGGTCGAGTGCCACCCCGACATCCGCTCGCGCGAGGCCTGCATCAAGTCGACGCGCCTTGCGCTCGAACTGGCGCGGCGGCATGGCACCCGCCTGCACGTGCTGCACATCTCCACCGCCGACGAGCTGGCGCTGTTCGAGCGCGGCCCGCTGGTGCGCGCCGACGGCTCGCGCAAGCGCATCACCGCCGAGACCTGCATCCATTTCCTGCGTTTCGACCGTTCCGACTACGCGCGGCTCGGCAACCTGATCAAGTGCAACCCGGCGATCAAGGATGCGTCGGACCGCGAAGCGCTGATCGAAGCGGTCGCCGGCGACGTGATCGACGTGCTCGCCACCGACCACGCGCCGCACACGCTGGAGGAGAAGTCGCGGCCGTACGCGCAGGCCCCGAGCGGCCTCCCGCTCGTGCAGTACGCGCTGCTGGCCGCGCTGGAACTGGTGCACGAAGGCCGCATGGATGCCGCGCAGGTGGTGCAGAAGGTCTCGCACGCGCCGGCGCAGCTGTTCGACGTGGCCGAGCGCGGCTTCCTGCGCGAGGGCTACTTCGCCGACCTCGCCCTCATCGACGACGCGCCGCTGACCGTGCGCCGCGAGGACGTGCTCTCGAAGTGCGGCTGGTCGCCCTTCGAGGGCATGACGTTCCGCTCGCGCATCGCCGCGACCTGGGTCAATGGCCAGCTCGCGTGGGACGGCGCCCGCCTCGTCGGCACCCCCGCCGGCCAGCGCCTCCGCTTCGCCCGCTGACGGCGTTGTTCAGCCGGAGACGCGGGCGACGGCGTCGTGCGGGTGCAGGGACTCGAAGTGCGAGACCTCGGCGTCGAAGCGCTCGACCCGCGGGTCCGCGGCGAGCGCCGTCGCCACCCGGCGCGCGGCGTCCTCGCAGAACATCAGGTTGGCGGCGTTGAGCTCGGCGAAGGCCTGCTCGTCCTCGCGCTTCACCGCGGCCTGCACCGGCGTGCCGAGCGCGGCCTCGAGCAGGTCCACGAGCGCGGCCACGGGCAGCCCGTCGAAGGACTGGCGCAACTCCACGCGCACCTTCGCGCGGCTGCGCTGCGCGTGCGGCGTCGCGGCCAGGCCGCGCTCGGACGCGAGCCAGTCGCGCACCACGTCGGTCGACAGCGGCCGCGCGGCGGCGAAATCCTCGGCGAAGCGGCGCGCGTTGAGCTGGCGCGACAACGCGGCGGACGCCGGGCAGGTACTCGAATATCCGACTTCCAGCGCCAGCGCGACCTTGATGTGGCCGTCGCGCAGGACCGCCTCGATCGCGACCGGATAGCCTTTCCATCCCTGCAGCCCGCTGGCCAGCGAGCCGCGCTGCAGCAGGTGCTCGTAGCGCACGGCCAGGCGCGCCGACCTCGACAGGCCCTGCTGCGAATCGACCAGGTCGTCGAGGACGCGGCGCAGGCCGCCGGGCGTGATCGCCTCGGCCGCGAACGCATCCTGCAGGCGCAGGTACAGGCGCGACATGTGGATGCCGCGCGCATCGGGGTCGCGCAGGTCCACGGCGACGTCGACCGACGCGGCGACCTGCATCGCCTCGCCGCCCTGCCCCGCGATCCGCACCGGCAGCGCGATGTTGTCCATGCCGACCCAGTCGAGCGGGCGCGCCAGCGCCACCGGGTCGGCGGCGACGTCGGGCAGCGGCGATGGGCGCGTGGGTTGCGACATGGGCTCATTGTACCGGCGGGGGTGCCGCGGACTGGTCACGCCGGTGGAAAGCTGCGTCCGGCGCGCCACGCGATCCACAATGTGTGCCACGCCGGGAGCGCGCGGTTGCCTGCCGATGCGTCGAGCGCACGCAGGCGCTCGCGCGCCAGCGCCGTGAAGACGCGGTCCGCGCGCGTCCCCGCAGGACGGGGCGGCCAGGTCCGGGACAGCGTGCCGGCTGCCGCGGAGTCGCCCGCGCCTGCCAGCGCGCGCATCGCGGAAAGGCTGGCCGCGAGCGCAGCCAACCCGTCGCCGGATCCCGCGGGCAGCGCGTCTTCGCCCGCGGCGATCGCGGCGGACACGGCGCCGGCCGCCGCCACGAACGGCGCCAGCGCGGCGTGCAGCGCCGCGACGTCGCCACCCGCGGCCGGCAATGCGTCGCGCGCCGCGGCAAGCGCCGGCAGCGCGCCCGCCAGCGCCTCCCAGGGCGCCGGCACGCGCTGCAGGGCGAGGCCGAGCGGATGGCGGCGCCGGCCATGCGCCCAGCCACGCAGCTCGTCGCTCCACCACGCCAGCTTGGCAGCGCCGGGGCGCGGATCCGCGCCCTCCCACGCCGCGTCGGCGAGTTCCTGTCGCAGCGCGAGCCAGGCGAGCGTCGCCGCTCGCCGGGGCGCCGGAACGAACACTTCCGCGACGCGCCACTCCGGCCATCGCGCCCGCCACTTGTCCAGGAAGGCGCCGAGCGCCTCGCGATCGCTCACGTCCGCGGCCACGCGCCCGCGTCGAGCAGGTCGCGCGGCGTCTCCGCCAGCGAAGATGCTTCCCAGGCCAGCGGGTCGTCGCCGTCGAGCCGGTAACCCCACAGCGCGGCGATCGACGGCATGCCGGCCGCGCGGGCGGCGAGGATGTCGCGCTCGTCGTCGCCGACGTAGGCGCAGTCGGCGGCGCCGAGGCCCTGGGCGCGCGCGGCGTGCAGCAGCGGTTCCGGATCGGGCTTGCGCACCGGCAGCGTGTCGCCGCCGACCAGCACCGCGCAGCGCCGTTCCCAGCCCAGCAGTGGCATCAGCGCGCGCGCCAGCGCCTCGGGCTTGTTGGTGACGATGCCCCAGCGGCTGCCGGCGTCCTCGATCGCGGCGAGCAGCGTTTCGATGCCGTCGAACGGCGCGCCGTGCCTGCCGAGTTCCTGCCGGTACACGTCGAGGAACGGCTGCACCAGCGCTTCGCGTTCCGGCTCGTCGAGCGCGGGGAACGCGGCGGCGATCATCGCGCGCGCGCCCTTCGACACGTGCGGGCGCAGCGCCTCCGGCATCATCGGCGGCTCGCCGCGGCGCGAGCGCAGCACGGCGATGGTGGCGACGAAATCCGGCGCGCTGTCGAGCAGCGTGCCGTCGAGGTCGAAGAGCACCAGCTGCGGGAACATCGGGAGCGCCGCTTCGCCGGTCACGGCGCCGCAGGCTTCGCCGCGCAGGCGAGGTAATTGATCGAGGTACCGCCGCCCACGCGCGCCGCGTTGCGCCACGGCTCGTAGGCGAGGCCGCTGACGTCTTCCAGTTCCAGCCCGCAGTCGCGCAGCCACGCGGCCAGTTCCGCCGGCCGGATGAAGTCGCGGTAGCTGTGCGTGCCGGGCGGCAGCATGCGCGCGACGTACTCGGCACCGACGATGGCCAGCGCGAACGCCGCCGGCGTGCGGTTGAGCGTCGACAGGAACAGGCGCCCGCCGGGTTTGAGCAGCGTGGCGCACGCCGCGAGCACCGAGGCCGGATCCGGCACGTGCTCCAGCATTTCCATGCAGGTGATCGCATCGAAC
>DASTWT010000316.1:0-18776 GCA_035765815.1 Luteimonas sp.
GACAACGGTCAGCGTCGAACATGCGCTCGCGGGCAAGCTGCCCGTCGGCGGCGAAGTCACGGTCCGCGGCTGGGTGCGCACCCGGCGCGACTCCAAGGCCGGGCTGAGCTTCGTCAACGTGAGCGACGGCTCCTGCTTCAACCCGATCCAGGTCGTCGCCCCGGCCTCGCTGCCCAACTACGAGTCCGAGGTGAAGCGGCTCACCGCCGGCTGCTCGGTCGTCTGCACCGGCACGCTCGCGCCCTCGCAGGGCCAGGGCCAGGCGTTCGAGGTCCAGGCCGAGCGCATCGAGGTCGTCGGCTGGGTCGACGACCCCGAAACCTACCCGATCCAGCCCAAGGCGCATTCGCTCGAGTTCCTGCGCGAGGTCGCCCACCTGCGCCCGCGCACCAACCTGTTCGGCGCGGTGACGCGGATCCGCGACTGCCTGGCCAAGGCCGTGCACCGCTACTTCCACGAACAGGGCTACTTCTGGATCTCGACGCCGATCGTGACGACGTCCGACGCCGAGGGCGCGGGCCAGATGTTCCGGGTGTCGACGCTGGACCTGGCGAACCTGCCCCGCGACGACAAGGGCGAGGTCGACTTCGGGCGGGACTTCTTCGGCAAGGAAACCTTCCTCACCGTCTCGGGCCAGCTCAACGTCGAGGCCTACTGCCTGTCGATGAGCAAGGTGTACACGTTCGGCCCGACCTTCCGCGCCGAGAACTCCAACACCATCCGCCACCTGGCCGAGTTCTGGATGGTTGAGCCGGAGATCGCGTTCGCGGACCTGGCCGAGGACGCGCGCGTCGCCGAGGACTTCCTCAAGTACCTGTTCCGCGCGGTGCTGCGCGAGCGCGCGGACGACATGGCGTTCATCGCCGAGCGCGTGCAGAAGGACGCGATCACGCGCCTGGAAGCCTTCGTCAACGCGCCGTTCGAGCGCATCAGCTACACCGACGCGGTCTTGCTGCTGCAGAAATCGGGGCAGAAGTTCGATTTCCCGGTCGAATGGGGCCTGGACCTGCAGACCGAGCACGAGCGCTGGCTCACCGAGGTGCACGTCGGCCGCCCGGTCGTCGTCACCGACTACCCCGAGCACATCAAGGCGTTCTACATGCGCCTGAACGACGACGGGAAGACGGTCGCGGCGATGGACGTGCTGGCGCCGGGCATCGGCGAGATCATCGGCGGCTCGCAGCGCGAGGAGCGGCTGGACGTGCTCGACGCGCGCATGGCGCAGTTCGGCCTCGACCCGGCGCACTACGGCTGGTACCGCGACTTCCGCCGCTACGGCACCGTGCCGCACGCGGGCTTCGGCCTGGGCTTCGAGCGGCTGGTGGTCTACACCTGCGGCCTGGCCAACATCCGCGACGCGATCCCCTACCCGCGCGCGCCGGGCAACGCCGAGTTCTGACGTGAGCGTCGACGTCGTCCTGTTCCTCGCGCTGCTGTTCGTGGCGACGGCCATCGCCGGCGCGACCGCGTTCGTGATCTTCTGGCCCTTGACCCTGGTGCACGTCCGCGACCGCCATCCGGAGATCGGCGCGGTGCTGGGCGAAGGCGCCTTCCTCAAGCCCGCGGCCCTGTGGTGGCTGCTGCGCGGCGGCTATCGCGCCACGCCCGACCGCTCGCTCAGCGGCCTGGCCACGCCGGCGCGCATCTCGCTGGCGGTGATCCTGCTCGGCCTCGCGCTCGCCGGGCTGCTGTGGCTCTGGTCGCTGGTGATCGCGTGAGCGACGACGCCATGCCCGCCTCCGGACAGTGGTGGCTCGCGACCCTGGGCCGCAACGTCGTCTGGGCGCGGCTGCGGGTGCGCGAGGCCGGCACCGCCGAAGTCTTCGACGCCGACGGCAACACCCTCGCCTACGACAGCGAGGACACCGCGCGCGCCGCGCTGCTCGACGCGGAGTTCGTGGAATACGAGGGCCTCGACGCGGAAGATGCGCGCGAGCGCGGTTTCGACCTCGACGAAGTGCGGCCGCCGCAGGGCGACGACGACGACGCGCTGCGGCCGCAGATGTTCGTGTCGCTGGGCGGGAGGGCCTGACGTGGACCTGGATCTCACCGGCCGGCACGCGCTGGTCTGCGGCGCCTCGGAAGGCATCGGCCGCGCCGCCGCGCGCGAGCTCGCGCTGCTCGGCGCCGACGTCACCGTGCTCGCGCGCCGCGCCGACGTGCTGGAACGGGTCGCAGCGGAACTGCCGCGGCGCGAGGGCCAGCAGCACGGCTTCGTCGCCGCCGACATGGCGCGCACCGATGCGCTCAAGGCGCAGGCGGAGGCGCTCGCTTCGGCAAGCCCCGTGCACATCCTGGTCAACAACACCGCCGGCCCGGCGGGCGGCCCGGCGCACACCGCCGCCGAAGACGCCTACCTCGAGGCGTTCCGCCGCCACCTGCTCGCCAACCAGGCGCTGGTGCAGGCGGTGCTGCCGGGCATGCGTGCGGCGAACTGGGGCCGCATCGTCAACGTGGTGTCCACCTCCGTGCGCGAGCCGATCCCGAACCTCGGCGTGTCCAACACGATCCGTGGCGCGGTCGCGAGCTGGGCCAAGACCCTGTCGCGCGAGCTCGCGCCGTTCGGCATCACCGTCAACAACGTGCTGCCCGGCTACACGGAGACGGCGCGCATCGACCAGATCGTGCGCGACCGCGTCGCCGCCACCGGCCAGGACGCGGCGTCGATCCTCGACGGCATGCGCAGGAACGTGCCGGCCGGGCGTTTCGCCGCGCCGGCCGAGATCGGCGGCGTGATCGCCTTCCTCGCCTCGCCGGCCGCCGGCTACGTCAACGGCGTGAGCCTGGCCGTCGACGGCGGTCGCATGCAGTCGATCTAGCCCCGCCACCGGCCACCGCCGGGGCGGCACGTGGCCTTCCGGCACGGCGCCGCCGGAGGCCGCTGCGTTAAGCTTTGCCCATGCCTGCCTCCAGCACGCCCGCTTCCGAGCTGAGACTTCGCCACTGGATCGACGGGCGCGCGGTCGAACCCGCGAGCGGCCGCTGGCTGGAAGTGTTCGAGCCGGCCACGGGCCGGGCCTTCGCCGAGGTCGCGCGTGGCGACGCCGCCGACGTGGAGGCCGCGGTCGCCGCCGCGCAGCGCGCCGCGCCGGGCTGGGCGGCGCTGCCGAACGCGGAACGCGCGGCATGGCTGGAACGGCTGGCGGCCGCGCTCGAAGCCCGCGTCGACGACTTCGCGCACGCGGAAGCACGCGACGGCGGCAAGCCGCTCAAGCTGGCGCGCGAGGTCGAGATCCCCCGCGCGGTGAGCAACCTGCGCTTCTTCGCGCACGCCGCCACCCAGTTCGGCAGCGAATCCCACCACGGCCAGGCCGGGCTCAACTACACGCTGCGCCAGCCGCTCGGCGCGGTCGCGGCGATCTCGCCCTGGAACCTGCCGCTGTACCTGTTCACCTGGAAGATCGCGCCGGCGCTGGCGGCGGGCAACGCCGTCGTGGCGAAGCCGTCGGAAGTGACGCCGCACACCGCGACGATGCTCGGGGAGCTCGCCGCCGAGATCGGCTTCCCTCGCGGGGTGCTCAATATCGTGCACGGCCTCGGCCCCGAAGCCGGCGAAGCGATGGTCGTGCATCCGGCGCTGAAGGCGGTGTCGTTCACCGGCAGCACGGCGGTCGGCCGGCGCATCGCCGGCATCGCCGCGCCGCTGCTGAAGAAGGTGTCGCTCGAACTCGGCGGCAAGAACCCGACGCTGGTGTTCGCCGACGGCGACTGGCGCGCCCAGCTGCCGGTGCTGGTGCGCTCGGCGTTCCAGAACTCCGGGCAGATCTGCCTGTGCGGCTCGCGGATCCTGGTCGAACGCCGCATCTACAACGAATTCCGCGACGCGTTCGTCGAACGCGAGCTGGAGCTGCGCGCCGGCGATCCGATGGATCCGGACGCGGACCTGGGCCCGCTGGTCTCGCAGGCGCACTTCGAGAAGGTGGTGGCCGCGATCGCCCGCGCGCGCGACGAGGGCGGCACGCTCCTGTGCGGCGGCGAGGCGCTGGACCGCCCGGGCTGGTTCGTCTCGCCGACCGTGATCGAAGGCCTCGGGCCCGATTGCGCCACGAACCGCGACGAAATCTTCGGGCCGGTCGCCACGCTCCAGCCATTCGACGACGAGGCGCAGGCGCTCGCCCTCGCCAATGCCGGCGACTACGGCCTCGCCGCGTCGATCTGGACGCGCGACCTCGATCGCGCGCATCGGGTCGCCGCGCAGGTGCGCGCCGGCATCGTCTGGATCAACACCTGGCTCATGCGCGACCTGCGCACGCCGTTCGGCGGCATGGGCCAGTCCGGACTCGGTCGCGAGGGCGGCGCCGAGGCCATGCGCTTCTTCACCGAGCCGAGGAACGTATGCATCGCATTGCAAGGATGAGCGCCGTCGCCGCCGCGACGGGCGCGCTGCTCGCCGCCGCCGCCCTGCAGGCGTTCGCCGCGGCGCCCGGGCAGGCGATCATCTCGACCCGCATCGCCACGTTCTTCAGCCGCCTCAACGCGCAACCGGACAACTACGCGCGGCTCCGCTACGCGAGCCTGCGCCGCGCCAACGCCGACCCGCAACTCCGGCAGGTGGTGGACCAGATCCTGGTCACGGAATGGTCGATGTTCGGCCGCATCGGCGACGCGGACGCCGGCTTCACCGTTTCCGAAAGACGCATGCCTTCCGCCGATCCGCTGCCCACGCCCGATGCCTGGACCGCGGTGCCGGCCGCCGACTACATCGCCAACGCCGTCGCCGGCCGGCGCATCCTGGTCGTCAACGAGGCGCACCACCGCCCGCAGACGCGGCTGCTGACGCTGGAACTGCTGCCGAAGCTGCGCGCGCTCGGCTTCGACCATTTCGCGATCGAGGCGCTGGACCCGGCCGACACCGGGCTCGCCGCGCGCGGCTATCCCACCGAGAAGTCCGGCTACTACATCCAGGAGCCGCTTTACGGCGAGATCGTGCGCGAAGCGCTGCGGCTGGGCTTCGTCGTCCACGCCTACGAGCCCCGGGACGCCGGGCTGATGACGCCGCAGGACCGCGAGACCCGGCAGGCGCAGGCGCTGCAGGCGGTGCTGCAGCAGTTCCCGAAGGCGCGCCTGTTCGTGCACGCCGGTTACGCGCACGCGGACAAGATGCCCGGCCGTCTGCCGGACAACGCGCGGCCGATGGCCGCCGAACTGGCGCGCCTCACCGGCATCGAGCCGTACACCGTCGACCAGACCATGATCGGCTCGGGCGACCTGAACGATCCCGAATCCCTGTATCGCCACATGGTCGATTCCTTCCCGGTCCAGGTACCCAGCGTGCTGGTGCCGCGCAAGGGCGGGCCGGCCTGGTCCTACCGCAGCGACTACCACGACCTGACGGTGCTGCTGTCGGCGCGGGAAGCGGGCCAGATGCGCCCGTCGTGGTTGTCGCGCGAAGGCCTGCGGCGCCCGTTCCGGATCAAGTCGGCGCTGTGCAGCGGCAGCTTCCCGTGCCTGTTCGAGGCGTTCCGCGCATCCGAGGGCGACGACGCCATCCCCGCCGACCAGTTCCTGCTGATGAACACCGCCGACGCGCGCTGGCCGCTCTACCTGGCGCCGGGACGCTACCGGTTGCGGATCCGCGGCGAGGAAGGCGACGTGCTGTCGGTGCGGCCGATCGAGGTCCGCGACACGTCAGACGTGCAGGAAGTGCCCGACGACGCGACAATGTCCCCTTCCGACGGAACCCCCGGCGCATGATGACGAAACTGCAGGAACTCCTGCGCAACAACCGCGAGTGGGCCGATGCGATCGCCCGCGAGGACCCGGGCTTCTTCGAACGGCTGTCGCGGCAGCAGGCGCCGAAGTTCCTGTGGATCGGCTGCTCGGATTCGCGCGTGCCGGCGAACCAGATCATGGGCCTGGCGCCGGGCGAGGTCTTCGTCCACCGCAACATCGCCAACGTGATGGTGCACACCGACCTCAACTGCATGTCGGTGATCCAGTTCGCGGTCGACGTGCTCGCGATCGAGCACATCATCGTCGTCGGCCACTACGGCTGCGGCGGCGTCGGCGCCGCGCTGCACGGCACCCGCGTGGGCCTGGCCGACAACTGGATCCGGCACGTCGGCGACGTCGCGCAGAAGCACGCCGCGCTGCTCGACGGCATCGCCGAGGCCGAGCGCCACGACGCGCTGTGCGAACTGAACGCGATCGAGCAGGCCGAGAACGTGTGCCTCACCACCGTCGTGCGCGACGCATGGGCGCGCGGGCAGAAGCTCGCGGTGCACGGCTGGGTGTACAGCCTGCTCGACGGCAAGGTGCGGGAACTGGGCATGGACGTGGACTCGCCGAACGCGCTGGAACCCGCCTACGCGAGCGCGCTCGCCGGCCTGCGCGCGCGCCGCGCGGTCGCCGGATGAGCGCGGCGACGGGCAGCGGCATCCACGCCGCCGGCGCGCCGAAGGCCGTCGGCAGTTATCCGCACGCGCGCCGCGTCGGCGACCTGCTGTTCCTGTCGGGCATCGGCCCGCGCGACCCGGCCACCGACGCCATCCCCGGCAACGAGCTGTTCGCGGACGGCCGGGTGCGCGCCTACGACATCCGCGCCCAGGCCCGCGCCGTGTTCGCCAACGTGCGCGCGGTGCTGGAGGCCAGCGGCGCGCGCTGGGAGGACCTGGTCGACGTGACCGTGTTCCTCACCGACATGGCGCGCGATTTCCGCGCCTACAACGAAGTGTGGGCCGAGCATTTCCCGGATCCGGCGCGCGCGCCCTGCCGCACGACGCTGGGCATCACCGCGCTGCCGACGCCGATCGCGATCGAACTCAAGTGCATCGCCGTCGCGCCCGGGCGCGCGAGCGCCGACTGAAGGAGCCCCCATGCCCCTGCCCGCCCCGCTGAACCTGCAGGCCTGGATCGAGGAGCACCGCCACCTGCTCAAGCCGCCGGTCGGCAACAAGTGCGTGTACGACGGCGACTTCATCGTGATGGTGGTGGGCGGGCCGAACCAGCGCACCGACTACCACTGGGACGAGGGCCCGGAATGGTTCTACCAGCTCGAGGGCCAGATGGTGCTGCGCATCCAGGAGGACGGCGCGGTGCGCGACATCCCGATCCGCGCCGGCGAGACCTTCCTGCTGCCGCCGCGCACGCCGCACTCGCCGCAGCGCATGCCCGAATCGGTGGGGCTGGTGATCGAGCGCAGGCGCCTGCCGCACGAGCAGGACGGTCTGCAGTGGTACTGCGAGCAGTGCAACGCGAAGGTGTACGAGGAATACTTCCACCTGCGCGACATCGAGCAGGATTTCCCGCCGGTGTTCGACCGCTTCTATTCCTCGCGCGAGCACCGCACCTGCAAGGCCTGCGGGCACCTCAATCCCGCGCCCTCGCGGTACACGATGCCGGACACCTGAGGCGGGCGCGCGGGTGCTGCGCTCGCTGCTCGCCCTGAAGCCCCGCGACGTGCCGGTGCGCGTCGCGCTCCGCAACACCCTCGCGATCGTCGTCCCGCTCGCAGCCGGCCTCGCCGCCGGCCACGCGGCCGCGGGCCTCGCCGTCTCCACCGGCGCGCTCAACACCATGTTCACCGACCAGCCGGGGCCGTACCGGCTGCGGTTGCAGCGCATGCTCGCGGCGGCGTTCGCGGCGGGCCTGGCGGCGTTCCTGGGCATCCTCGTCGGCGACCAGCCGTGGCCGCTCACGATCGCGGCGTTCGCGGTCGCGTTCGCGGGCGGCATGCTGGTCGCGCTCGGGCCGATGGCCGGACGCGTCGGGCTGACCAGCATCATCGTGATGGTGGTGACCGCATCGATGGAGATCCCGCGAGGCCAGGCCGCCGGCGTCGCCGCGCTGATCTGCGCCGGCGGTGCGCTGCAGGCGCTGTTCGCGATCGCAGCCTGGCCGCTGCAACGCTACCGCCCGGAGCGCTTCGCCCTGGCCGACGTGCTCGCGCAGCTCGCCGCCACCGCGCGGGCGCGGCCCGATGCCGCGCAGCAGCCCGCGGTGTCGCAGGCGGCGATGGAGGCGCTGGTGCTGCTGCACGGCGAATACCGCGCGCGCGGCGAAGCGATGCGCGCGTTCCGCGTCATCGCCGAGGTCTGCGAGCGGGCGCGCATCGACCTGCTCGCGCTCAGCGACCTGCACGCGCGCAGCGTCGCGCTCCCGGCGCGGCGCCGGATCGGCGACGTCCTCGACCAGGCCGCCGCGATCTTCGACGCGCTGGCCGAGGCCATGCGCAGCACGGCCCCTCCCGCGGGCGCGGAAGCGCTCGCCGCCGCGTATGCGCTGCGCGTGCGCGCGCTGGCCGACCAGGACGTCGCCGCGGCCGACCGCGACCTGCGCCTGGCGCGGATCGCGCGCGAGCGCGCCGAGAGCCTCGGCGGCCAGCTCCGCTCGCTGCTGCGCAATGCGCCACGGGCGAGCAGCCGCGGCGAAGCGGCGGCGCAGCGCGACGACGCCAGGCTCCCGCGCGCGCTGCGCGCCGCCGCGGCGCTGCCGACGTTGCGCGCCAACCTGGGCGCCGGCTCGGTCGCGTTCCGCCACGCCCTGCGCTGCGCCACCTGCGTGGCGGCGGCGGCCGCGATCGAGCGGGCGCTCGAAGTGCCGCACGGCGCCTGGATCCCGATGACCGCGGCGATCGTGCTCAAGCCCGATTTCGGCGGCACGCTGCGGTTCGGCGCGCTGCGCGTCGCGGGGACGTTCGCAGGCCTGCTGCTGGCGTCGCTGCTGGCCCACTACGCGATGGGCGATCCCGTGCTGGGCGTGCTGCTGCTCGCCGCGCTGTGCATCGGCTTCCGCCTCACCGCCACGGTCAACTACGGGATCGGCGTCGCGTTCCTCACCGGCATGGTGGTCGTGCTGCTGTCGTTCCGCGGGATGGCGCCGGCCGATGCGATGCAGGCGCGACTGGTCGGCACCCTCGCGGGCAGCGCGCTGGCGCTGTGCGCCTACGCGCTGTGGCCGACCTGGGAGAGCCGCCGTACCCAGGCCGCGCTGGCGGCGGTGATCGACGCCTACCGCGCGCACCTGGCCGCGGTGTTCGCCGGGCGCCTGCCCGACTTCGCCGAGACCCGCGCGGCCGCGCGCCGCGCGCGCACCAACGCGCAGGCCTCGCTCGAACGGCTGCGCGGCGAACCGCGCCGCCGGCGGTCCGTCCGCGAGATCGAGCGCGCCGAGGCGCTGCTCGCCAACGCCAGCCGGCTGGTCCGCGCCGGCGTCGCGCTCGAAGCCCTGCAGCTCGACGGCCGATCGCTGCCGGAGTCCGCGCCGCTGGAGGCGTTCGCCGCCGCGGCCGACGCCGCGCTGCGCGCGATCTCCGTGGCGCTGGCCGCGGATGCGCCGCTGCAGCTGGCGTCGTTGCGCCCGGGCGAGCGGCAGGTCGCGCAGGCCCTGGCCGCGGCCGTCGCCGCGCACGACCCCGTCGCCCTGGCCGTCGCCGACGCATGCGACCGCATCGCCGACAGCGTCGACACCCTCGCCCACCTGCTGCGCCCGGCGCCGGCGCCGCCGGCTGGGTAAACTGGCGCGATGCTCAAGATCGACGTCCATGCCCACTACCTGCCGCGCGACTGGCCCGACCTGGCCGCGCGCTACGGCGACAACCGCTTCCCGGTGATCCACCACGGCGACGACGGCCGCCACCGGATCTACAAGGACGGCAAGTTCTTCCGCGAGATCTGGCCGAAGACCTGGGATCCGCAGGAACGCATCGAGGACTACGCGCGCTTCGGCGTGCAGGTGCAGGTGATCAGCACCGTGCCGGTGATGTTCAGCTACTGGGCCAAGCCCGACCAGGCGCTCGCGCTGCACCAGGCGCTCAACGACCACATGGCCGAGACCTGCCGCGCGCATCCGCGCCACTACGCCGGCATCGGCACGGTGCCGATGCAGTCGCCGCGCCTCGCCATCCAGGAACTGGAGCGCTGCGTCGACCAGCTCGGCCTGCAGGGCGTGCAGATCGGCTCGCACGTGGAGACGCCCGGCGGCGGCAACTGGAACCTCGACGCGCCCGAGCTGTTCGACTTCTTCCAGGCCGCGAGCGAGCTCGGCGCCGCGATCCTGGTGCACCCGTGGGACATGATGGGCACGGACACGATGCCCAAGTACTGGCTGCCGTGGCTGGTGGGCATGCCGGCCGAGCAGTCGCGCGCGGCCTGCTGCCTCGTCTTCGGCGGCGTGCTCGAGCGGCTGCCGAAGCTGCGCATCTGCCTGGCGCACGGCGGCGGCAGCTTCCCCTACACCATCGGCCGCATCGAGCACGGCTTCAACATGCGCCCGGACCTGGTGGCCACCGACAATCCGCGCAATCCGCGCGAATACCTGCAGCGCCTGTACTTCGATTCCTGGGTCGCGGACGAGCGCGCGCTGCGCTACCTCCTCGACGTCTGCGGCGTGGACCGGGTGATGCTCGGCACCGACTATCCGTTCCCGCTCGGCGAGCAGGTGCCGGGCGCGGGCATCGACGCGCTCGGGCTCGACACGCCCGGGCGCGAGCGCCTGTACCACGGCACGGCGCTGGAATGGCTGGGCCTGCCCGAATCCCGCTTCTCCTGAGCACGGTTCGCATGACGACGCCAGCCACCGACGAACACGTCCTCGCCCTCGACGCCGCCGATCCGCTGTCGGCCCTGCGCGGCGAATTCCACCTGCCGCGCCACGCGGGCGCGGAACAGGCCTACTTCTGCGGCAATTCGCTCGGGTTGCAGCCCAGGGGCGCGCGCGCGGTCGTCGACGAGGTGATGCGCAAGTGGGCCGACGAGGCGGTCGAGGGCCACTTCCTCGCGCCCGCGCCGTGGATGCCGTACCACGAACTGGTGCGCGACGGGCTCGCACGCGTGGTGGGCGCGCAGCCGCCCGAAGTGGTGGCGATGAATTCGCTCACCGCCAACCTGCATTTCATGCTGGCGAGCTTCTACCGCCCGACGCGCGAGCGGCCGGCGATCCTGATGGAGGCCGGCGCGTTCCCCTCCGACCGCTACGCGCTGGAATCGCAGGTGCGCTTCCACGGCTTCGATCCGGCGACGGACCTGATCGAAGTCCAGCCGGATGCCGCGGACGGCACGTTTTCGATGGCGGCGATCGCGGGCGCGATCGAACGCCATGGCCCGCGCATCGCCACCATCGTGTGGCCGGGCGTGCAGTACCGCACCGGCCAGGCCTTCGACCTGGCGGAGATCGCGCGGCTCGGCCACGCGGCCGGCGCGGTCGTCGGCTTCGACCTCGCGCACGCCGTCGGCAACCTGCCGCTGCAATTGCACGAGGACGGCGCCGACTTCGCGGTGTGGTGCCACTACAAGTACATGAACGCCGGCCCCGGCGCGGTCGCCGGCTGCTTCGTGCACGAGCGCCACGCGCGCACCGACCGGCCGCGGCTCGCCGGCTGGTGGGGCCACGACCAGTCCTCGCGCTTCCGCATGGGCCCCGAGTTCGTGCCGACGCCGGGCGCCGACGGCTGGCAACTGAGCAACCCGCCGATCCTCGGCCTCGCGCCGCTGCGCGCCTCGCTCGACCTGTTCGCGCGCGCCGGCGGGATGGAGGCGCTGCGCGAGCGCTCGCTGCGGCTCACCGGCTATCTCGAGGCGCTGATCCGCGAGCGCCTGGCCGACGTGCTGCAGGTGGTGACGCCCTCCGACCCGGCGCAGCGCGGCGCGCAATTGTCGCTGCGGGTCGCGGGTGGCCGCGCGCGAGGCCGCGCGCTGTTCGAGTTCCTCGAGGGCCAGGGCATCGTCGGCGACTGGCGCGAGCCGGACGTGATCCGGATCTCGCCCGCGCCGCTCTACAACAACCACGCCGACATCCTGCGCTTCGTGCGCGGCGTCGAGGCCTGGCGCGGCGCCGGCGCATGAAACCCGCCGGCTCCCTGACCATCGTCGGCGCGGGCCTGGCCGGCGCGCTGCTCGCGACGCTGCTGGCGCAGCGCGGCTGGCGGGTGGAAGTGTTCGAACGCCGCGGCGACCCGCGCCTGCACGGCTACGCCGGCGGCCGTTCGATCAACCTCGCGCTCGCCGAGCGCGGGCTGCACGCCCTGCGCCAGGCCGGCGCGGACGGCCCGGTCCTGGAGCGCGCGGTGATGATGCGCGGGCGCATGGTGCATCCGCTGCATGGCGCGCTCCACCTGCAGCGCTACGGGCGCGACGACAGCGAGGTGATCTGGTCGGTCAGCCGCGGCGAACTCAACATCTCGCTGCTGGACGCGGCCGAGGCGGCGGGTGCCGCCATTCACTTCGACCGCGGGCTCGCCGACGTCGACTTCGAGCGCGGCGTCGCGACCTTCCGCGGCGACGGCGGCGAGCACGCGCACGCGTTCAACGCCCTGCTCGGCTGCGACGGCGCGGGTTCGACGCTGCGCGCGAAGATGCGCGAGCGCGCGGACCTCGGCGAGCGCACCGAGTGGCTGGAGCACGGCTACAAGGAGCTGGAGATCCCGCCCGCGGCCGACGGCGGGTTCCGCATCGAGCCCAACGCGCTGCACATCTGGCCGCGCGGCCGCTACATGTGCATCGCGCTCCCGAACGACGAACGCACGTTCACGGTCACCCTGTTCATGGCGCTGCATGCGGACGGCAGCGGCGACCCGGATTTCGATGCGGTCGCCGACGCGGCGTCGGCGCGCGCGCTGTTCGAGCGCGATTTCCCCGACGCGCTGCCGCTGATCCCGGCGCTGGAACACGATTACGAGGCCAACCCGACCGGCACCCTCGCCACCCTGTACCTCGACCGCTGGCACCTCGGCGGCCAGGCGGTGCTGCTCGGCGACGCGGCGCACGCGATGGTGCCCTTCCACGGCCAGGGCATGAACTGCGCGTTCGAGGACTGCGTGGCGCTGGCCGGCCACATCGCGTCCGCGCCGACGCTGGAAGCCGCGTTCTCCGCGTTCGAAGCGCAGCGGCTCCCGGACGCGCGCGCGATCCAGGCGATGGCGCTCGGGAACTACATCGAGATGCGCGACCTGGTGGACGACCCGGGCTTCCTGCTCCAGCGCGAGCTCGAGCGGGCGCTGCAGGCGCGCCATCCGGCGCGGTTCATCCCCCACTACACGATGGTCACGTTCATGCGCATTCCCTACTCGGTGGCGCATGCGCGCAGCGAGGTGCAGCGCGGCATCCTGGTCGAGGCCACCCGTGGCCTGCGCTCGCTGGAGGGCGTCGACTGGGCCGCCGCGGACGCCGCGGTGGAGCGCCTGCTGCCGCCGCTGGCCGATGCGCCGGCCTGAGTCGCAGCCGGTGAGCCCGGGACCTGCGAGGATGGCGGTCGCATGAGCGGCAGCTTCCTGTTCTACGACCTGGAGACCTTCGACGCGGATCCGCAGCGATCGCGGATCGCGCAGTTCGCGGCCATCCGTACCGACGAGGCGCTCGAGGAGATCGAGGCGCCGATCGACTTCCTCGTGAAGCCGGCGGACGACCTGCTGCCCTCGCCCGTCGCGACCCTGATTACCCGGATCGAGCCGCAACGCGCGCTGCGCGACGGCGTGAACGAGGCCGAAGCCTTCGCCCGCATCGCCGATGCGATGTCCCGGCCCGGCACCTGCACCCTGGGCTACAACTCGCTGCGCTTCGACGACGAATTCGTCCGCAACGGCCTCTTCCGCAACTTCCACGACCCGTACGAGCGCGAGTGGCGCAACGGCAACTGCCGCTGGGACCTGCTCGACGTGATGCGGCTGGCACACGCGCTGCGCCCGGAAGGCCTGCAGTGGCCGCTGCGCGAGGACGGGTTCGCCTCGTTCCGGCTGGAACACCTCGCGCTGGCCAACGGCGTGCGCGAAGGCGAGGCGCACGAGGCGCTCTCGGACGTGCGGGCGCTGGTCGGGCTCGCGCGCCTGCTGCGCGCGGCGCAGCCGAAGTTCTGGGAATACGCGTTGCGCCTGCGCGACAGGCGCTATGCCGGCAGCCTGCTCGATCCGGTGGCGATGGTGCCGGTCCTGCACGTCTCGCAGCGCTATCCGGCCGCCCGCCTCTGCGCTGCCGCTGTGGTGCCGCTGACGCGCCATCCGCGCTACGACGGCCGGGTGATCGTGTTCGACCTCGACGCCGACCCGGCGCAAGTGCTCGACCTCGATGCCGAGGCCATCGCCGCGCGCCTGTTCGCGCGCCGCGAGGACCTCCCGGAAGGCGTCGAGCGGATCGCGCTGAAGGAAGTGCACCTCAATCGCAGTCCGGCGCTGGTCGCCTGGAACCACCTGCGCGAGGCCGATTTCGCGCGGCTGGCGATCGATCGCGGCGTCGCCGAGGCGCGCGCCGCCCGCCTGCGCGCCGTCGGCCCGGCGCTGGCCGAGAAGATCCGCCAGGTGCACGCGGTGGAACGCGAGCGCGCCCGCCCCGACGCCGACGCCTCGCTGTACGACGGCTTCCTGTCCGACGCCGACCGCCGCCGCTGCGCCCAGGTGCGCGCGACGCCGCCGCAGCTGCTCGCCGGCCACGACTTCGGCTTCTCGGAACCGCGGCTGGACGAGTTGCTGTTCCGCTATCGCGCGCGCAACTGGCCGGAGTTCCTGGCACCGGCCGAACGGGAGCGCTGGGACGCGTTCCGGCGCGCGCGCCTCGCGCCCGGTTCCGGCCTGGCCTCGCCCGACCTCGGGCGCTTCGACGCGGACCTCGCCGCGCTGCGCGCGCAGCACGCCGGCGACCCCGCGAAGCTCGCGCTGCTGGACCGGCTGGACGCGTGGCGCGCGCAGGTCGGGGTGGCCCCGTGAGCGAGTATTTCAGCCCGAAAACCTTCACGTTCCTGCGCGGTATCGCCCGCCACAACGAGCGCGCATGGTTCCAGGCGCACAAGGCCGACTACGAGGCGCACGTGCGCGCGCCGTTCCAGCGCCTGCTCGGCGACCTCCAGCCGGCGCTGGCCGGGATCAGCACGCATTACCGCTCGGACCCGCGTCCGGTCGGCGGCTCGATGTTCCGGATCCAGCGCGACACGCGCTTCTCCGGCGACAAGGCGCCATACAAGGGCTGGCAGGGCGCGCGCCTGTTCCACGAGCGCCGGCGCGAGGTCGCCGCGCCTTCCTTCTATGTGCACCTGGAGCCCGGCGGCTGCTTCGTCGGCGCCGGCCTGTGGCATCCGGAAACCCACACCCAGCGCCGCGTGCGCCAGTTCATCTTCGAGAATCCGGCCGGTTGGGAACGCGCGGCGCACGCGCAGGCGTTCCGCCGGCGCTACGACCTCGGCGCCGACGACATGCTGGTGCGCAACCCGCACGGCTTCCCCGCGGACTTCGCATTCATCGAGGACCTGCGGCGACGCAACTTCACCGCATGGCGCGGCATCGACGACGCGACGATGGCCGGGCCGCGGCTGCGCCAGGCGATCGAGCGCGACCTCGCTGCGCTGGCGCCGTTCGTCGATTACCTCTGCGCGGCGCTCGACCTCGAGTTCTGAACGCCTGCCGCCGCGCCGGCGCGGCTTGCACGTGGCTTGCACGGGACGACCGCTAGCGTGCACGGGATGCCCAGCATGCAAGCTCCCGAATGAAGATCGCCCAGATCGCCCCGTTGTGCGAGGCCGTGCCGCCGCCGCTGTACGGCGGCACGGAGCGCATCGTCGCCTGGCTCACCGACGCCCTGGTCGATCTCGGCCATGACGTCACCCTGTTCGCGTCGGCGGATTCGCGCACCCGCGCGAAGCTCGTGCCATGTCGCGACCGGGCGATCCGCATGGATCCGGCCCCGCTGAAGTCGGACCTCGCCGCGCACCTGTCGATGCTGCACGAGGTGCGGGCGCGGGCGCACGAGTTCGACGTGCTGCACTTCCACGTCGACCTGCTGCACTTCCCGATGTTCGAGGACTGCGCGGCGCGCACGATCACCACGCTGCACGGACGGCTCGACCTCAAGGACCTGGCCGACGCGTACCGCCGCTGGCCGCATTACCCGCTGGCGTCGATCTCCGACCACCAGCGCCGGCCGCTGCGCTTCGCCAACTGGCACGGCACCGTGCACCACGGCCTGCCGGAGGACCTGTTCCCCTTCAGCCCCGCGCCGGCGGGAGGAAGTGCGGGCGGCGGATACCTCGCCTTCCTGGGCCGCATCTCGCCGGAGAAGCGCCCGGACCGCGCCATCGCCATCGCGCGCGCGACCGGCATTCCGCTGCGGATCGCCGCCAAGGTGGACGACGCCGACCGGCGCTACTTCCACGAGCGCATCGAGCCGCTGCTCGACGATCCGCTGGTCGAGTACATCGGCGAGATCGGCGACGGCGACAAGGCGCGATTCCTCGGCGACGCCGCGGCGTTGCTGTTCCCGATCGACTGGCCGGAGCCGTTCGGCCTGGTGATGATCGAGGCCATGGCCTGCGGCACGCCGGTCGTCGCCTGGAATTGCGGTTCCGTTCCGGAGGTGATCGAGGACGGCGTCACCGGCCGCATCGTCGACGAGCTGGACGCCGCGGCCGCCGCCGTGCGCGAGGTCGTCGGCTACGACCGCCGGCGGATCCGCGCCACGTTCGAACGCCGCTTCTCGGCGACCGCGATGGCGCAGCGCTACGAGGATCTCTATGGGCAGCACCTCCCCATCGAAGGCGGCTGCGCCCGGCGCCTCGCCTGAGCCGGCGCCCGGCGGCGCGCCCGGGCCGGCGCCCGGCGCGCCCCAGCCGTTGCCCGGCGCGACCGCGTCGGCGCCCCGGCACGGCGATGCCCAGCCTGCCGACGTGCAGCCAGCGGCGACCGCGGCCTCGTTCACCACGCACGTCCTGAAGGACGGCGACAGCTTCCTGGTCGCCAATGCCTACGGCGACATCGACGGCGACAGCGACGGCCTGTTCCACGACGACACGCGCCTGCTGTCGCTGGCGCGGCTCCGCATCGCCGGCGCGCGGCCGGAGATGCTGAGCGCGGCGGTGACCCGCGACAACGTGTTCTTCGTCGCCCACCTCACCAACCACCCGCTGCCGCCGCTGGGCGTGGATCCGACGCTGCCGTCCGGGCTGCTGCACCTGGTGCGCACGCGCTTCCTCAGCGGCAACCGGCTGTACGAGCGGCTGCGGTTCCACAACTACGGCCTGCGCCCGGTGCGCGCGCCGCTGCGCTTCGACTACGCGGCGGATTTCCGCGACATGTTCGAGGTGCGCGGCTGCGTGCGCCCGCGCCGCGGCCAACTGCTGCCGGTGCAGGCCACGCGCGACGGGCTCGCGTTCGCCTACCGCGGGCTCGACGGGCGGGTGCGCAACTCGGTCGTCTCGTTCTCGCGGCCGCCGGCGGCGGTGGACGCCGAGGGCGCGCGCTTCGAACTGCTGCTCGAGGCGGGGGCGTCGGACGACCTGTTCATCGAGGTCGGGCTCGCGCCGCAGGCGTCGCCCTCGCTCGCGCGCTACCGCAGCGCCGCGGCGCACGCGCGGCGGCGGATGCGGGCGCGCGCCGGCCGCGGCGCGCGCGTCCGCAGCGCCGGGCCGCTGTTCGGCGACTGGATGGAACGCTCGCGCGCCGACCTCGCCCTGCTCACCAGCGACCTGGCGACCGGGCCGTATCCGTACGCGGGCATCCCATGGTTCTCCACGCCGTTCGGCCGCGATGCGGTGATCACCTCGCTGCAGACGTTGTGGCTGAACCCCGGATTGGCGCGCGGCGTGCTCGCGTTCCTCGCCGAGCACCAGGCCCATGAAGCCTCCGCGTTCATGGACTCGGCGCCGGGCAAGATCATGCACGAGACGCGCAAGGGCGAGATGGCCGCGCTGCGCGAACTACCCTTCGGCCTTTACTACGGCGGAGTGGACACCACGCCGCTGTTCGTGATGCTCGCCGGCGCCCATGCGCGCCGCACCGGCGACATGGCGTTCGTCGAACGGCTGTGGCCGTCGCTGCTCGCCGCCACGGCATGGATCGAGCGCACCTGCGACGCGAACCCCGACGGCTTCCTCGACTACGCGCGCGGCGCGGAGAGCGGCCTCGCCAACCAGGGCTGGAAGGACAGCAGCGACTCCGTGTTCCATGCCGACGGGCGCATTCCCGACGGGCCGGTCTCGCTGGTGGAAGTGCAGGGCTACGTGTTCGCCGCGCTGCAGGCGATGTCCGGACTGGCGCGGCTGCGCGGCGACGCGGAGCCCGCGGCGCGATGGCGGCAGCGCGCGCGCCGGCTGCAGGCCGCGGTGGAGGAACGGTTCTGGATGCCGGAGGCCGGCTACTACGGCACCGCCATCTGCGGCGACGGCGAACTGTGCCGCGTCCGCGCCAGCAATCCCGGCCACCTGCTCTACGTCGGCCTTCCCTCGCCCGAACGCGCCGCCCGCGTCGCCGCCACGCTGCTCTCGCCGCGGTTCGCCACCGGCTGGGGCATCCGCACGCTGGCCGAGGGCGAGGCGCGCTACAACCCGATGTCGTACCACAACGGCTCGGTGTGGCCGCACGATACGGCGCTGTGCGCCGCCGGCATCGCCCGCGGCGGCGACCGCGAGGGCGCGTTGCGGCTGTTCCGCGCGATGTTCCAGACCGCGACCCATTTCGAGATGCGCTTGCCGGAGCTGTTCTGCGGTTTCGCCCGCAAGCACGGCAGCACGCCTGTGTCCTATCCGGTCGCCTGCCTGCCGCAGGCCTGGGCCGCGGGCTCGGCGTTCATGCTCCTGCAAGCCTGCCTGGGCGTGGACGTGGACGGCCGCGCCGGCGAACTCCGCGTGCACCGGCCGCGGCTGCCGCTGGGCGTGGACCGGGTTTCGGTGCGTGGGCTGGCCATCGGCGAGCGCTGCGTCGACCTGGTGTTCGAGCGCAGCGGCGCGCACGTCGTGGCCTACACCGAAGGCGACGATGCGGAAGCGGTGCCGATCCGCAGCACCTAGCCCTGCGGGTTCGCGACGCCGTGCGGGACGTGTCCGGCCGCGACGTGGTCGCGTGCCGAAGCGATGTTGTGCTCCGAATC
>DASTWT010000317.1:0-8390 GCA_035765815.1 Luteimonas sp.
GGCCGGCAGCGTGGCCGCCTTGCGCCAGACACGCTACCGGGGATCACCATGCGACCTGTCCGACCCATCTTCCGCCGGGCCCTGCTCGGCGCCGCCCTCAGCCTGTGCATCGCCGCGCCCGCGCTGGCGGCCGACGGAAGCGCTTCCACGCCCCCGCCGCCGACGGTCGACTTCCTGGCGTCGCACATGGACACGTCGATGGATCCGGGCGTCGACTTCTTCGAGTACGCCAACGGCGCGTGGCTGAAGGCGAACCCGATCCCGGCCTCGGAGTCGGCCTGGGGCATCGGCAACGCGGTGGACGAGCAGCTGTATGCGAGCCTGCGCAAGATCAACGAGGACGCGGCCAAGGCGCCGCAGGCACCGGGCAGCGACCAGCAGAAGATCGGCGACTTCTGGGCGACGGCGATGGACACGGGCCTGGCCGAGCGGCTCGGCGTCACGCCGCTGAACGGGGAACTCGCGCGCATCGACGCCATCGCCACCCCGGCGGACGCGATCGACGCGGTGTTCGCGCTCAAGGAGATCGGCGTCGGCGGCCTGTTCCGCATCGGCGTCGGCCAGGACGACAAGGCCAGCGACACCATGGCGGTCGGCATCCGCCAGGGCGGCCTGGGCCTGCCGGAGCGCGACTTCTACTTCAACCCGGAGCAGGGCGTGGCGAAGATCCGCGCCGAGTACGTCGACCACATCGCCCGCACGCTGGTGCTGCTGGGCCGCGACGAGGCCGGTGCGAAGGCCGCCGCAGCGCAGGTCATGGCCTTCGAGACGTCGCTGGCGACCGCGTCGCGCAAGCTCGCGGACCTGCGCGACCCGGAGAAGAACTACAACCGCATGTCGCCGGCCGAGCTGACGGCGAAGTACACCCCGTCGATCGACTGGGCCGCGCGCCTCGACGCGTGGGGCCTCCATCCCGGCTACGTCATCGTCGGCCAGCCCGAGTTCATGGCCGCGATGGACAAGCTGGTGCAGGCCACGCCCGTGGCGGTGCTGCAGGACTACCTGCGCTACCACCTGGTCGACGGCTATGCGGACTACCTGTCCGCGGCGTTCGACGAGGAGAACTTCCGCTTCCACGGCCAGGCGATGTCCGGCCAGAAAGAGCAGCGCGAGCGCTGGAAGCGCGCGCTCGACGAGGAAGGCGGCGCGATGGGCATGGTGCTCGGCCGCATCTTCGTGAAGGAGTATTTCCCGGAGGCCGCGAAGCAGCGCTACACGGCGATGGTCGAGGCGATCCGCTCGACGCTGCACGACCGCATCGAGCGACTGGACTGGATGGGCCCCGAGACGAAGACGAAGGCGCTGGCCAAGCTCGCCGCGATCACGCCGAAGGTCGGCTACCCCGACAAGTGGAAGGACTACTCGGCGCTGCAGATCGGGCGCGAATCCTACGCGGCCAACATGATGGCGGCCGCGCGCTGGCGCTTCCACGACAACCTGTCGAAGTTCGGCAAGCCCGTCGATCGCACCGAATGGAGCATGACGCCGCAGACCTACAACGCCTACTACAACCCGTCGAACAACGAGATCGTGCTGCCGGCGGCGATCTTCACGGTGCCCGGCGTGCCGGACGCGCAGGTCGACGACGCGGTGGCCTACGGTTACGCCGCGGCGAGCACGATCGGCCACGAGATCACCCACGGCTTCGACGACGAGGGCCGCCAGTACGACGCCAAGGGCAACCTGTCGAACTGGTGGACGAAGGAGGACGAGGCGCGCTTCAACGCCGCCGCGCAGAAGATGGTCGACGAGTTCGACGCCTACGAGCCGCTGCCGGGCCTGCACATCAACGGCAAGGCGAGCCTGGGCGAGAACATCGCCGATTACGGCGGCGTGCTGATCGGGCTGGAAGCGTTCAAGAAGACGGCGCAGTACAAGGAAGGCAAGGAGATCGGCGGCCTGACGCCGACCCAGCGCTACTTCCTCGGCTACGCGCTCGGCTGGCTGTACCAGCAGCGCGAAGAGCACCTGCGCGCGCGGCTGCTGTCCGACGTGCATGCGCCGGCGAAGTGGCGCGTGCTCGGGCCGATGTCGAACATCCCGGAGTTCTACGAGGCGTTCGGCGTGAAGCCGGGACAGCCGATGTGGCGCCCGGAGGACCAGCGCGTCCACATCTGGTAAGCCACGAAGCGTGGAGGAAGCGATGACCGCGGACGGTCGCGACAATCCGTTCTGGTCGGCGCTGGACACGATCCACCGCGACGTCGCCCTGTGCGAGGGCGACGTCGCGCGTTACCCGGCGGACTACGCGCCGTTCCTGGGCGTCGCGCATGCGGAGGCCGACGTCGCCGCCGCGCTCGACGCGCTCGTGGCGCCGGAGGAAACCGTGCTGCTGCTCGGCGTCGCGCCGGCGCGGGTCCCGCGCGGCTGGCGCCTGGACCCGCTCGAGGAACTCGCGCAGATGGCCTGCGACGCGCCGATCGCGGTGGCCGACGGCCCGGAGATCCTGGCGCTTGGCGAAAGCGACCGCGCGGACGTGCTCGCGCTCACCGCGCTCGTCTACCCGCACTACTTCCGCGAGCGCACCGCCGGACTCGGTCGCTACATCGGCATTCGCGTCGACGGCCGGCTCGCGGCGATGGCGGGGGAGCGCCTGGGTACGCCGTGGCATCGCGAGATGAGCGCGATCTGCACGCATCCCGACTTCAACGGCCAAGGCTACGCGCGCCGACTGACCGCGCGGCTCACGAACGACACGCTGGCGGCGGGCAAGACGCCGTTCCTGCACGTCAGCCAGCGCAACACGCGCGCGAAGGCGCTGTACGAGCGGCTGGGCTACCGGCTGCGGCGCACCATCCCGTTCTGGGCGCTGCGCCGCTCCTGAAAAAAGGGGTCAGGCCACTTTATTCGCCGGGATGGTAACTGCGCTCGACGTGCCCCTTGCGCTGCTCGGGCCAGTAGTACACCTCGCGCAGGTTGCCGCTGGCGTAGCGCTCGACCTCGTCCTTGAAGTGCGGCGACTCCGGATGCCCGCTCTCGCCGCCGGCGGTGACGGCGCGCGCGCGGACCTTGTCGCCGAATTCCACGACCGCGACGAAGCTGTTGCCGCTGGTGCCGTAGTAGCGCTTCGTGCCGGGCCAGCGGTGCGCGCCGAACGACGCCAGCGAGCCCCAGCGCGAGGACACGAACGGCACCGGGCTGCTCGGCTTCGCATCGTCGAAGACCTGGTCGATGGCGGCGTCGTTGCGCTGGAAGCGGTTGACCTCGCCCCACGCGACCCCCCAGCTGCCGAAATCCTGCTGCAGTCGCGCGACGGCGTCGGAGAGCGCCTGCAGCCGCGCCTCGCGGCTTCCGGGCGCGGCGACCAGGTCGTAGAGCGGCGTGCGCGTCTCGCGCGCCTGCGTCGACAGTGCGTCCCACAGCGTGTCGCCCCAGAACACCGCCAGCGTGGTCGGCATCGACGCGCTGCCCCAGCGATGGTCCCAGTGCCGCAGCAGGCCGACCGGTCCGCGCAGCGCCGCCTTGCGCGCGTCCGAAGCGGGCAGGGCGTCGTAGTCGGCGACCAGCAGCGGGACCAGCCGCTCGAACTCGGGCAGCTGCGGATCGAAGGCGAGGGCGATCAGCGCCGGCATGCTCATGTCGCGCGCCTCGCCGAGCAGGCGCACCGCGTGGATGCCGCGCGGGTTCTCGCCGGCGCTGTCCATGTAGCGCGGGAAGTCGGCCTGCTTCGGGCTGTCGCCGACGGCTGCGGTCCAGGGCCAGTTGTTGCTGTTGTAGACCCAGCCGGCGGCGGGGTCGACCACGTGCGGCTGCGCGGCGAGCGGCGTCATGCCCTTCCAGTCGGTCGCCGGGTCGCTGCCGTCGACCGGCTGCGTGTAATCGAAACGGTCGTCGCGCAGGGGAATGAACTGCGGGTGCAGGTAGGCGATCTCGCCCCTGTCGTCGGCGAACAGCGTGTTGTTCGACGAATTGGCCTTGAGTTCCGCGACCTGCAGGTAGCTCGCCAGGTCGGTGGCCTTCGTGCGCAGCCAGCTCTGCTCGAGCGCTTCCATCGGCCGGTTCATCAGCGCCGTGGCGATCCACTTGCCGTCGGCGGCGCGCACGATCGGGCCATGGTGGGTGAAGTAGGCGGTGAACCTGCGCTCGGCCATCGTGCCGTCGGCAGCGCGGTAGGGCACCACGATCCCGCGCGTCGTGACCGGGCGCAGTTCGGTCCCGTAGCGGTAGGCGAGCTTGCCGCCGTCGCGCACGATCGTTTCGGCGAATTCGTCGACCACGTCGGCGCCGGTGGAGGTGTGCATCCAGCCGACGTGCCGGTTGAAGCCCTGGTAGACGAAGAACTGGCCCCAGGTGGCCGCGCCGTAGGCGTCGAGGCCTTCGTCGCTGGTCATCTGCAGCTCGGAGCGGAAGAAGAACGAGGTGTGCGGGTTGATCAGCAGCAGCGCGTGGCCGTCGGCGGTGAGCTTCGGCGCGATCGCGATGCCGTTGGAGCCGGTGGGTTCCCACCAGCTCGCCGGCAGGTCGGCCTGCGCCAGCGCGACGTCGCGCGCGGGGTCATGGTCGCCGCCGTAGAACGCCGCCAGCTGCTTGAGCGAGACGCGCTCGATGTCGCCGCCGATGCTGCCCTCGCTGAAGCTCAGCGCCATCCACGGCTCGAAGTGCCCGATGACCCGCGGATGCACGTCGGGGTGCGTCGCCAGGTAGTAGTTGAGCCCGTCGGCCCACGCCGTCATCAGCGCCTGCAGCCAGGCGGGGCTCTTGCCGTACAGCCGCTGCAGCTCGGCCGGATCGATGAACAGCTTCATCCGCAGGTCCTGCCAGATCGCGGATTCGCCCTCGGCTTCGGCGAGCCGGCCCATCGCGTTGATGTAGTTGGTCTCGACGCGGTTGAAGTCGTCCTCGGCCTGCGCGTAGACCATGCCGAACACCGCGTCGGCGTCGGTGTGGCCGTGGACGTGGGCGATGCCCCAGTCGTCGCGCTCGATCGTGGTCGCCGCCGCGTGCTGGCGCCAGCGCGCCCGTTCCGTCGCGTCGGCGGAAGTGGCGCCGCCGACTGCGGTGCCCGTCGCGTTGGCGACGGGGTGCGCCGCGGCGGTCCCCAGCAGCAGGGCGAATCCCAGCAGCGCGGCACTGGCGATGCGTTTCGGCATGGCGGCGTCTCCCCTCCGGCAGGACGCCGAACGTAGCACGGCGGCGCTATGCTCGCCGCTGCGACCCGTCATGGAGCACACGGATGCGCCCCACCGAGCGACCCGCCATCCCGCGCGCCGTGTGGACGCTCGGCTTCGTCAGCCTCTTCACCGACGTGGGCTCGGAGATCGTGCACAGCCTGCTGCCGGTGCTGCTCGCGACCACGCTCGGCGCGAGCATGCTGACGATCGGCCTGCTCGAAGGCGCGGCCGAGGCGACGGTGCTGTTCACCAAGGTGTTCTCGGGCTGGGCCAGCGATGCGCTGGGCCGGCGCAAGCCGCTCGTGCTGCTCGGTTACGGCCTCGCGGCGGCGGTGAAGCCGCTGTTCCCGCTCGCCGGCTCGGTGGGCGCGGTCGCGACGGCGCGGCTGCTGGACCGCTTCGGCAAGGGCATCCGCGGCGCGCCGCGCGACGCGCTGGTCGGCGACATCACGCCGGCGGCGATCCGCGGCGCTGCGTTCGGGCTGCGGCAATCGATGGACACGATCGGTGCCGTGGTGGGACCGTTGCTCGCGGTGGTGCTGATGACGGCATTCGCGGGGGATATCCGCCGCGTGCTGTGGGTCGCGGTGCTGCCGGGCCTCGTCGCCGTGCTGCTGCTCGCCACGGCGGTGCGCGAGCCGGCGGACACGCCGGCGCGCACCGCGCGGCTGCCCATCACGCGCGAAGGGCTGTCGCGGCTCGGCGCGCCGTTCTGGCGGCTCGCGCTGCTCGGCGGGCTGGTCGCGCTGGCGCGCTTCAGCGAAGCCTTCCTGGTGCTGCGCGCCAGCGACCGCGGCCTGCCGGTGGACTGGGTGCCGATGGTACTGGTGGTGATGAGCGTCGTGTACGCCGCGAGCGCGTATCCGGCGGGATGGCTGTCCGACCGCATGCCGCGCGGCCGGTTGCTGGCGGCGGGCATGTTCGCGCTGGTGCTGGGCGACGCGCTGCTGGCGGTGGACGGCGGCGTGGCGCTCGCCTTCGCCGGGATCGCGGCGTGGGGCCTGCACATGGGGCTCACCCAGGGCATCCTCGCCAGCCTCGTCGTGGACCGCGTGCCGGCGGCGTACCGCGCGACCGCGTTCGGGATATTCAACCTCGTGTCCGGCGTCGCGCTGCTCGTCGCGAGCGGCGGCGCCGGTGCGCTGTGGGAAGCGGCGGGGCCCGCGGCGCCGTTCCTGGGCGGCGCGGCGCTGGCGGCGCTGGGCGGCGTCGCGGCGCTGCGCGCGCGGGAACATTCATCGCCCATTGATCCCGCCGCCGACCGCGCGCCATAAACTGGGGGACCCGCCTGCCGCCCGACCGCGCATGCCCCCCGCACGCCTGCCCAAGGCAACCATGCTCCAGGCAAGGACGCTTCCGCCACGGATGCGCCCGGCGTTGCCGGGCGCCGCTGCCGTGCTGCTGCTCGCGCTCGCGGCCTGCCGCGCGCCGGCGCCCCCTCCGCCCGCCGCGACGGAGAAGACCGCGGCCAGCGCGGCCGTGGAGAACGGCGCGATCAGCACCCCGGCACCGAAGGCGGTGCCGCCGGCGAAGGACGTCCTGCAGGGCACCAAGTGGCCCGAGGCGAAGCTCGAATCCGGCACCGCGACCGTGGGCTGCGAGACCGACTACGCGGCCGCGGGCGAAGGCGCGCCGCTGGCCGACCTCGGTTTCTTCCAGGTCGCCGACGCCGTGCGCCCCTGCACCGAAGCCGGCGTCCTGCGCCTGCGCTACAGCGGCAAGATCTCGGGCGACTTCGCCGACCTGGTCGAGCGGGTCTCGGCGATGGCGGACCGCATGCAGATCGGCAAGCGCATCCTCGACATCGATTCGGCCGGCGGCCAGGTCGAGGACGGCATCCGCGCCGGCGACGCGATCGGCGATTCGCACTGGACGATCTGGGTGCGCGAAGGCTCCGTCTGCCACAGCGCCTGTGTGTTCATCCTGGCCGCGGGCGACAACCGCATCGTCTCCGGCGACGTCGGCATCCACCGCATCATCCGCCTGCATTCGGACGCGACCACGCGCGCCGAACTCGAGGCCGAGCTGCGCGACGTGCACGACAACATCAAGGAATACTTCGCGCGCAACGGCGTGGACGTGGCCGTCGCCGACATGATGATGACGGTGCCGAGCAGCCAGCTGCGCCTGCTCACGGCCGACGAACTACGCCAGTACGGGTTGTCGGGCAGCAACCCGGTACAGGACGACCTCGAACGGATCCGCCTGGCGCGCAAGTGCGGCGAATCGTTCGTCCACCGCCGCGAAGCGTTCCTGCGCGCGTTCGACGCGAAGTGCGCCGCCGGCCCCGACGACGTGGACGCGATCGCCGAGTGCGGGCGCAAGCTGCGCGGCGACTACGGATTCCCGGACAAGCGGTGCCCCACCGAGACGCCGCTGGGCGAGTACGACTGACCGGCGCCCGGCCGCCGGCGGCGCCCGGCCGGCGCCCGGGCGTGACTTCCGGGGGTGTCGGCGCCCCGGGGACCGCCCCCACCATCGGGGATTCCACTCCCCCGGGGATTCCTGATGCGTCGCCACCTCGTTACCGCCATCGCGCTGGCCCTCGCCGGCACGGGCGCCACCGCCACCGCCTTCGCCCTGCCTGCCGCGCCCCAGGCCGCCGCCGCGCCCGCCGCCGCCGCGCCCGTGGTCGCCGACGCCACGACCCAGCTTCCGCGCGACATCGAGCCGACCCACTACGAGATCGCGGTCGTCCCGCACGCCGACAAGCTCACGTTCGACGGGCGCGTCGCGATCGACCTGCAGGTGCTGGAGCCGACCGCGGACATCGTGCTCAACCAGATCGACATGACCTTCCCGCAGGCGGTGCTCGCGTCGAAGGGCGGCAAGCCGATGAAGGCGAAGGTCGCCGTCGACAACGACGCGCAGACCGCGACGTTCAGCTTCGACAAGCCGCTGGCGAAGGGCGAGTACACGCTGACGCTCGACTACACCGGCAAGATCGGTACCCAGGCCAACGGCCTGTTCGCGATCGACTACGACACCGATTCCGGCAAGAAGCGCGCGCTGTACACCCAGTTCGAGAACTCGGACGCACGCCGCTTCGTCCCGTCGTGGGACGAGCCGAACCACAAGGCCACGTTCACCCTGACCGCCACCGTGCCGGCCTCGCAGATGGCGGTGAGCAACATGCCGGCGGCCGAGACCGTCGACATGGGCAACGGCCTGAAGCGCGTGCGCTTCCAGCAGTCGCCGAAGATGTCGACCTACCTGCTGTTCTTCGGCCTCGGCGACTTCGACCGCGCCACCACCATGGCCGACGGCGTCGAGATCGGC
>DASTWT010000318.1:0-4291 GCA_035765815.1 Luteimonas sp.
CATCGTGGTCGACGACGCGATCGTGGTGATCGAGAACGTCGAGCGCATCATGACCGAGGAGGGCCTGTCGCCCTACGAGGCCACGATCAAGGCGATGCACCAGATCAGCGGCGCGGTGATCGCGATCACCGTGGTGCTGGCGGCGGTGTTCGTGCCCAGCGCGCTGCAGGCCGGCAGCGCCGGCGCGGTGTACAAGCAGTTCGCGCTGACCATCGCGATGGCGATGGTGTTCTCCGCGTTCCTCGCGCTGGGCTTCACCCCGGCGCTGTGCGCGAACCTGCTGAAGCCGACCGGCCACCACGACACCCGCAACCCGATCTTCCGCCGCTTCAACCGCATCTACGACCGCCTCGCCGGCACCTACGTGCGCCACATCGGCGGCGCGGTGCGGCATGCGCCGCGCTGGATGATCGCGTTCGCGGGCCTGGCGGTGCTGTGCGGCTTCCTGTTCTGGAAGATGCCCGGCAGCTTCCTGCCCGAAGAGGACCAGGGCTACGCGCTGGCGATCGTGCAGCTGCCGCCGGGCGCCACCCTGCGCCGCACCGACGCGGTGTTCGAGCAGATGCGCGGCCAGGTCGAGAAGCTCGACGGCTTCGACGGCATGATGCAGGTCGCCGGCTTCAGCTTCGTCGGCCAGGGCGAGAACGTCGGCATGGCGTTCATCAAGCTCAAGCCCTGGGGCGACCGCGACGTCACCGCGGGCCAGTTCATCCAGAACGCGAACATGGCGCTGTTCGGCATCCGCGACGCGCAGATCTTCGTGCTGAACCTGCCCACGGTGAACGGCCTGGGCGCCTTCGGCGGCTTCGACATGTACCTGCAGGATCGCAGCGGCGCCGGCCGCGAGGCGCTGTCGCAGGCGATGGGCACGCTGCTCGGCAAGGCCGCGCAGAACCCGGTGCTGGTGGGCGTGCGCCCGAACACGCTGGCGCCCTCGCCGCAGCTCAAGCTCGACGTGGACCGCCTGCAGGCGCAGGCGATGGGCCTGTCGGTGGGCGACATCTACAGCGCGATCCAGCTGATGCTCGCGCCGGTGTACGTCAACGACTTCGTGCAGGGCGGCCGCGTCAAGCGCGTGACCATGCAGGCCGACGCGCCGTACCGCACGGGCGTGGAATCGCTGGCGCACTTCTACACGCCGGCCGCCGGCTCGCCGGAAGGCGGCGTCGCGCGCATGATCCCGCTCAGCAACGTGGTCGACGCGAAGTGGACCGTCGCCGAGCCCTCGCTCACCCGCTACAACGGCTTCGCCGCGGTCGAGATCGTCGGCTCGCAGGCGCCGGGCCGTAGTTCCGGCGAGGCGATGGACGCGATGCAGAAGATCGTCGAGCAGGACCTGCCGCAGGGCTTCGGCTACGACTGGGCCGGCCAGTCGCACCAGGAGATCCTGTCGGGCAGCCAGACCACGATGCTGATGATCCTGTCGATCGTCGTCGTGTTCCTGTGCCTCGCGGCGTTGTACGAGAGCTGGTCGGTCCCGGTGGCCGTGCTGCTGGTGGTGCCGGTGGGCGTGCTCGGCGCGGTGGTGCTGTCCATGCTGCGCGGGCTGCCGAACGACATCTACTTCAAGATCGGCCTGATCACGGTGATCGGCCTGGCGGCGAAGAACGCGATCCTGATCGTGGAATTCGCGATCCAGGAGCGCAACGCCGGCAAGCCGCTCGGCGCCGCGGTGGTCGAAGCCGCGAAGCTGCGGTTGCGCCCGATCCTGATGACTTCGCTGGCCTTCATCTGCGGCGTGCTGCCGCTGGCGGTGTCCACCGGCGCGGGCGCGAACGCGCGCCACGCGATCGGCACGGGGGTGATCGGCGGCATGCTGTTCGCCACCTTCCTGGGCCTGCTCTTCATCCCGATCTTCTACACGATCGTGCGCCGCGTGCTCGGCGACAAGCTCGATGCGCCGCCCGTGCACGTGAAGCGCGAAAGCACGCTGTAAGGCGCGAAGCGCTGGCCGGCGACACTGCCGGCGGAAGCGGGGGCCTGCGGGCCCCCGTTTTTTCGGCGGTCAGAAGCCGAACGACGCCCCGGCGCCGAGCAGCGTGGCGATGCCGAGCACCGCGAACAGCGCCGCGGCGACGCCGTGCACGAGCCGCACCGGCATCCTGCGCAGCAGCCGGTCGCCGAGGAACACGGCGGGGACGTTCGCGATCATCATGCCGAGCGTGGTGCCGGCGACGACCGCGACGGTGGAGGCGTATTTCGCCGCCAGCGCGACCGTCGCGATCTGGGTCTTGTCGCCCATCTCGGCGAGGAAGAAGGCGACGATCGTGGTGAGGAACACGCCGCGGCCGCTGCGCGGCGCGACGTCGCCCTCGTCGACGTGGTCCGGCACCAGCGTCCACGCGGCCATCGCGAGGAACGACACCCCGAGGATCCAGCGCATCGCGACGGGACCGGCGAGCGCCATCAGCCATGCGCCCGCCGCGCCCGCGAGCGCGTGGTTGACGATGGTCGCGGCGAGGATGCCGGCGACGATCGGCCAGGGCCGGCGGAAGCGCGCCGCGAGGATGAAGGCGAGCAGCTGGGTCTTGTCGCCGATCTCGGCGAGCGCGACCACGCCGGTCGAGAAGAGGAAGGCTTCCAATGTCGTGCGCCGCGGAAAATGCAGCGGCGATGATAACGGGGCCAACGAAAAAGCCCCGGCATCGCTGCCGGGGCTTCGGTGTCGCGTGCGTCGCCGCGCCCCGAGGCGCGGCGCGCGGCAGCGCTTACTTGGCCTTCGCGGCCTTGACGACCTTCTCCGCCTCGGCCTTGGCCTGGGCGGTGGCGGCCTCGAACTGGCCCTTGGCGATCTGGCCGATGGCCTCGCCCGCCTTCACGCTGCGGCCGACGACTTCCTGGCCGGCGCTGACGGCGCGCTCGATGTTCTCGCGCGCGACCTGCACGCCCTTCGGCAGCACGGCCTTCAGCGCGTCGGCGTCGCGCACTTCGGCCAGCTCGCCGAGGTAGGCGAAGGTGGCGGCGGCGTTCTTCTCGAGGGTCGCCAGCTGCAGGCCGAAAACGTCCTGGGCGTTGGCGAGGACCAGGCGGTTGGCCTGGGCGGCGGCGTCCGCGAACTGGCGGGTCGCGGCGGCGAACTGCTCGTTGATCTGGTTCATGGCGGTTTTCCTGCGGGACCCGGCAGGGATTGCCGGTTTTGTGCGATGCAGCATAGCAGCTGTTTTTGTGCGATGCAACATCGCCGGCTGAACGGCCCTGCCGGCGGGACGGGCCACCCGGGACGCCCGGCCCCGGCGGCCGCCGCCCCCGCGCCGCGCCTCGCTTACGATGGGCCGAGGGAGGCTTGCATGGACTGGACCGGAGACCTGCGTGGCTGGCTGGCGGCGCTGGGCATCGGCCTGCTGATCGGTGCCGTGCGCGAGCGCCTCGGCGCCGGCGAGGCGGGCTCCGGGGGCGCAGGCGGAGGCAGCGCGCCCGCAGGCCAGGTCCGCGCCGGCCTGCGCACGCACGCGGTCCTGGCGCTGGCCGCCGCGGCGGCGATCCAGCTGGGCGTCGCCGTGCTCGGGGTGCTGCTGCTCGCGGTCGCGGCGCTGGTGGTCACCAGCTACTGGGCGAGCCACCGCGAGGACCCGGGCCTGACCGGCGAGGTCGCGCTGCTGCTGACCGCGGTGCTCGCCGCCTACGCGATGCGGGCGCCGGCGTTCGCGGCGGGGCTCGGCGTGGTCGCCGCGATCCTGCTGCAGGCCAAGCGATCGCTGCATCGCTTCGCGCGCGAGCTGGTGTCGGCGCGCGAGATGCACGACGCGTTGCTGCTCGCCGCCGCGGCGCTGGTGGTGCTGCCGTTGCTGCCGGACCATCCGCTCGATCCGTGGGGCGCGCTGCGCCCCGCATTGCTGTGGAAGTTCGTGGTGCTGGTGATGGCGGTCGGCATGGCCGGCCACGTCGCGCTGCGCGCGGTGGGCGCGCGCTGGGGCCTGCCGGTCGCGGGCTTCTTCGCCGGCTTCGCGTCCTCCACCGCGGCGGTCGCGGGCTTCGGCGGGCGCGTGCGCGAGCAGCCCGCGCTGCGGACGCCGGCCGTCGCCGCGGCGCTGCTGGCCAACGTCGCGTCGCTGCTCCTGTTCGCGGCGATCCTCGGCACCGGCGCGCCGGCGCTGTTGCGGCAGATGGCGCTGCCGTTGTGCGCGGCGATCCTCGTGCTGGTGGCCGGCGGCGCGCTCGGCCTGCATCGCGGTGCCGCCGTGGCGACGCTTCCCGATGCGCCCCCGCCGCGCGCGTTCCATCCGGGCCATGCGCTGGTGCTCGCGCTCCTGCTCGCCGCCGTGCTGCTGTTCTCGGCGTGGATGCGGCTGTG
>DASTWT010000319.1:0-2210 GCA_035765815.1 Luteimonas sp.
CTGCGCCATCACGATCGCGCTCAGGTTCAGGCTGCCCGCGGCGATCAGCACGCCGACGATGGCGAAGCCCATCGCGATCTCGTAGCTGATCATCTGCGCCGAGGCGCGCATCGCGCCGAGGAAGGCGTACTTCGAGTTCGACGCCCAGCCGGCGATGATCACGCCGTACACGCCCAGCGAGGTCATCGCCAGCAGGTACAGCAGGCCGGCGTTGGCGTTCGACAGCACGGCCTGCGCGTCGAACGGCACCACCGCCCAGGCGGCGAACGCCGGCACCAGCGCGACCAGCGGCGCGATCACGTAAAGGGCGCCGTGCGCGGCGGACGGATGGATGACTTCCTTGAACAGCAGCTTGAACACGTCGGCGAAGGCCTGCAGCACGCCCATGCCGACGTACATCGGCCCGTGGCGCACGTGCATCCAGCCGATCAGCTTGCGCTCCCAGACGACGTAGAAGGCGACGGCGAGGATCACCGGCACGGCGATGCCGAGGATCAGCAGCACCAGCCAGATCACCAGGCCGATCGGGCCGAGCGACAGCAGCCACTGGTGGAAGGGATCGACGATGTTGGCCATCAGCGGGTTCATGCGCGCGCGACCTCCACCTTGCCGGCGGCCAGGAGCGGCGCGGTGGCGCCGTAGCCCGACTCGATCCAGGCGCAGCCCGCGGCCACGCGCGCGTCCACGGCGACCGGCAGCGTCGCGGTGCCCTGCCCGGCGGCGACCTTCGCCATCGCGCCGTCGGCGAGGCCGGCGGCCTGCGCGTCGGCGGGATTCAGCGCGATGCGCGCGCCGACCGTCAGCGGATGCGCCTGCAGCGCCGCGGCCCGGCGCAGGATCGCATCGCCGCGATAGATTGCCTGCGACGCGGCGATCTCGAGGCCGTTGCCACCCGCGGTCGTGTTGCCCGCGGCGGCACCTTCGGCCGCGCGGTGCGAGGCTTCGAGCGTTTCGGCTTCGTCGACCTGGAACCAGCCCTGCTTCGACGTGGCGTCGGCGCCGCCGGTGCGCGCGGCGCCGGTCCGCGCCAGCTCACCGCGCACTTCGGCGAGCTCGGTGAAGTCGAAACCGGCCGCGCCGAGCGTGCCGCCCAGCGCGCGCAGCACGCGCCAGCCGGCGCGGGCCTCGCCCGGCAGCTTGCCGGCGGCGACGGCGCGCTGCTCGCGGCCGTCGAGGTTGGTCAGCGTCGCGTCGTTTTCCGGCAACAGGCCGATGGGCAGGATCACGTCGGCCACCGCCAGCGTGGACTGGCAGGCGAACTGGCTGAACGCCACGACCTGCGCCGCGCCCAGCGCGCGCATCGCCTCGCCCTGGTCGGCGAAGTCCAGCCCGGGCTCGATGCCGTAGATCACGTACGCGGCGCGCGCGTCGGCGAGCATGCGGCGGGCGTCGCGCGAACGCGGCAGCACGCCCTGGCGCGACAGGCCGAGCGCGTTCGCGCCCTGCGGGATGCGGCACAGCGCCGCGTTGTTCGCCGAGGCGAAGTCGCGCGCGGCCTTGCGGATGGCCGCGGCCTGCGCGCCGGATTCGGCGACGCCGCCGACGATCACCACCGGGCGCGTGGCGCCGGCCAGCGACACGCCACGCAGCGCGCCGGCGAGCTGCGACGGGGCCACGATCGCCTTCGAGGCGAGCTCGAACGCGAAGTCGAAGTCGACTGGATTGACCACGTGGACCTTCGCGCCGCGCAGCGTCGCCTTGCGGACGCGCGCATGCAGCAACGGCAGCTCGTGGCGCAGGTTCGAACCGACGATGACGATCGCGTCGGCCTGCTCGATGTCGGCGACCGGCATCGCGAACGGCTCGGCCGCGGCCCCGCCGGAGAGATCCTGCTGGCCGATGCGGTGGTCGAGGTTGCCGGTGCCCAGGGCCTCGGCCAGGCGCGCGAGCAGCTCGCCTTCCTCGTTCGAGGTCGCCGGATGCACGAGCATGCCCAGCTCGTCCGCGCCGTTGTCGCGCAGGATCTGCGCGGCGCGCGCCAGCGCCTCGTCCCACGTCGCCTCGCGCCACTGCCCGCCGTCGCGCAGCATCGGCTTCGTCGCGCGGTCGGCGGCGTACAGCCCCTGGTGCGAGTAGCGGTCGCGGTCCGAGAGCCAGCACTCGTTGACCGCCTCGTTGTCGCGCGGCACCGCGCGCAGCACGTCGCCGCGGCGCACGTGCAGGAACAGGTTGCTGC
Organism: Luteimonas sp.; assembly: GCA_035765815.1. Lineage (GTDB taxonomy): Bacteria > Pseudomonadota > Gammaproteobacteria > Xanthomonadales > Xanthomonadaceae > Cognatiluteimonas. Next base: position 2,177 of record DASTWT010000319.1, read on the forward strand.
CGAGCGCGTCGTGCCAGCCCAGCGATTCCTTCGC
>DASTWT010000320.1:0-5497 GCA_035765815.1 Luteimonas sp.
CGGCGGCGGCGGCGGCGCGCGCGTCGCGGCGGCGGCGCGCCGGCGCGGAGAACGCGAACACGGCTGGCGGCGCGCGCGCTGGCCGGTCGGCGTCGGCGTGGCCGCGTCGGTGGTGCTCGCCGCTGGCATCGCGTGGCAGATGCGGCCATTGCCCGCGCCCGTCGTGCCGATGGCGACGCATGCGACGGTCACCGCCACGGCGATGGATGCCGCTGATTCCACCGCGACGATGCCCGCTGCCGCGATGGTCGCGCAACCTTCGCCCGTGCCGCCCGGACCGCCGCCGCAGGACACTGTCTCGGTCGCCGCCCGGGAAACCGCGGCGGCCCCGTCGAAACCTGCCGACGCGCGTACTGCCGCGGCGGCGAAAAAATCGCTGCCGCCGCCGGAAGAACCGGCCGTGGTGTTCGACGAACCCAGCCCGGTCGATGTCCAGGCGCCGCCGCCTGCGCCACCCGCGCCGTCGGCACCGATGGCATCGCCCGTAACGGCTGCGACGGCGCCCGTCGCCGCGCAGAGGCAACAGGCCGCTGCGCGCGCTGCGGCCAGCGCAACGCAGACGCAGGCGCAGGCGCAGACGCAGGCGCAGGCGCAGGCGCAGGCGCAGGAAGCGCCAGTGTTCGACACCGGCGCCGATGCGCCGGAAGCCGATGTTCCGCCGGCAACGGCCGCATCGCCGGCCGTGCGCGATGCGTGGCTGGCGCGGATCCGCGAACTCGCCGCAGCCGGCCGCGGCGACGAGGCGCGCGCCTCGCTCGCCGAGTTCCGCCGCCGCTATCCGGCGTTCGCGATCCCCGAGGACCTGCGCCCGCTGCTGCCATCCGCATCGCCGGCCCCGGCGACGCATCCGCGATGACCGACACGCTCGCCGCGGCGGCGGCCTTCGAGCTCGAAGCCAGGCACAGCCGCTTCCTCGCCCATGCCGCCCCGGTCGCCAGCGCCGCGGACGCGCAGGCGTTCGTCGCCGCGACCGGCGATCCCGACGCCACGCACAACTGCTGGGCCTGGCGCGTCGGCGACGCCTATCGTTCCAGCGACGACGGCGAACCCGCGGGCACGGCGGGACGCCCGATCCTCGCCGCGATCGACGGCCAGGGCTGCGATCGCGTCGCGGTGGTGGTGACGCGCTGGTACGGCGGCATCAAGCTCGGCGCCGGCGGCCTGGTGCGCGCGTACGGCGGCGCCGCGGCCGAATGCCTGCGGCGCGCCGCGCGCGTGCCGATCGTGGCGATGCGCGAGGTCGTGGTGCGCGCCGGCTTCGAGGACCTCGGCGCCGTGCATGCAGCGCTGGCCGGCTTCGGCGCCGAGAAGCTCGACGAGCGCTTCGACGCCGGCGGCGTGCAGGTGCGCATGAGCCTGCCGCTGGAGCGCGCCGATGCGCTGCGCGCGCACCTGCGCGACGCCACCCGCGACCGCGTCCAGGTCGAGCCCGCCGGTACCGGCTGAGGCCGCCGCCGGTCAGGCAAAACCCGATCAGGCAAACCGGATCAGGCAAAATAGGCCGATGGCCGATTCCCCTGGTTCCCACGGCAGTCCCCGCGGCCGCGGCGCGTCCGCCGGCGGCGCCGGCAACACGCCCGCCAAGGCGCCGGTCGGCACCCTGCGCGCGCTTTGGCCGTTCGTGCGCGCGCACCGCGGCCTGCTCGCCGCCTGGCTCGTGGCGCTGGCCTGCTCCTCCACGGCGACGCTGAGCCTGCCGGTCGCCTTCCGGCGCATGATCGACCAGGGCTTCAGCAACGGCGCCAACATCGACCGCGCGTTCGTGCTGCTGTTCGCGGTGGCGCTGGCGCTCGCGCTCGCCACCGCCGCGCGCTTCTTCTTCGTGTCGCTGCTGGGCGAGCGCGTGGTCGCCGACATGCGCGACCGCCTCTACACGCACCTGCTCGAGCTCGACGCCGCGTTCTTCGACCGCAACCGCAGCGGCGAGCTGGTCTCCCGCCTCACCGCCGACGCCGAACTGCTGCGCAGCGTCGTCGGCTCGACCATGTCGATCGCCCTGCGCAGCCTGGTCACGGTGGTCGGCTCGATCGCGATGCTGTTCGTCACCAGCCCGCACCTGGCCGGCTACGCGCTGGTCGGGATCCCGCTGGCGGTGCTGCCGATCGCGCTCGGCGGCCGTCGCCTGCAGAAGATGTCGCGCGCCAGCCAGGACCGCGTGGCCGACGCCAACATGCTCGCCACCGAAGTGCTCGGCGCCGTCCGCACGGTGCAGGCGCACGCGCGCGAACCCTACGAGCGCGGCCGCTTCGCCTCGGCGCTGCGCGTCGCCGTCGCCACCGCGCGTCGCCGGATCGGCGCGCAGGCGGTCGTGACCGCGCTGGCAATCGTGCTGATCTTCGGCGCGATCACCCTCGTGCTGTGGTCGGGCGCGCACGACGTCGCGGCCGGCCGGATGAGCGCCGGCGCGCTGGGACAGTTCGTGCTGTACGCGCTGATCGGCGGCGGCTCGGTCGGCGCGCTCGCGGAAGTGTGGAACGAGCTCCAGCGCGCCGCCGGCGGCATGGGCCGCATCGCGGAACTGCTCGAACAGGCGCCGGCGGTCGTGTCGCCCGCTTCGCCGGCGGCGCTGCCCTCGCCCGTGCGCGGCGCGCTCGCGTTCGACGACGTCACGTTCCACTACCCGATGCGCCCGGACCTGCCCGCGCTCGAGCACTTCACCCTGCGCGTGGCGCCGGGCGAGACCGTCGCGCTCGTCGGCCCGTCCGGCGCCGGCAAGAGCACGGTGTTCGCGCTGCTGTTGCGCTTCCACGACCCGCAGTCGGGCCGCATCGCGGTCGACGGCGTGGACGTGCGCCATCTCGACCTGGCCGCCTTGCGCGGCGCGGTCGCGCTGGTGCCGCAGGCGCCGACGATCTTCGCGGCGAGCGCCAGCGACAACATCCGCTACGGCCGCCTCGACGCCGGCGACGACGAAGTGCGCGCCGCGGCGCGCTCCGCCGAGGCCGAAGGCTTCCTCGACGCCCTGCCCGAGGGCTTCGCCAGCGAGCTCGGCGAACGCGGCGCGCGCCTGTCCGGCGGCCAGCAGCAACGCGTCGCCATCGCCCGCGCGCTGCTCAAGGACGCCCCGGTGCTGCTGCTCGACGAAGCCACCAGCGCGCTCGACGCGCAGAGCGAGCGCGCCGTGCAGCTGGCGCTGGAGAACCTCATGGCCGGCCGCACCACGCTCGTGATCGCGCACCGCCTCGCCACCGTGCTCAAGGCCGACCGGATCGTGGTGATGGACCGCGGCCGGATCGTCGCCGAGGGCACCCACGACGCACTGATGGCCCAGGGCGGCCTGTACGCGGAGCTCGCGAAGCTGCAGTTCCTGGACTGAAGCGCGGCGCGCGGAGGGAGGCGGGCGGACGCGCCGGTCGACGATGTCGCGGCGCCGATTGGCCGGACGCGTTGGCCGCCCGCGTTGGCCGCCCGCGTTGAACCCGGCATCACCATCGCCAGGAGGCCGCATGGCCGCCACCACCGCCCCGCTGCAGCGCCGCGGCCGCACCCGCCTCTACCGCACCGCCGCGCTGCTCGCGCTCGCCATCGTCCTGGTCGGCTTCTCGCGCACCTTCTTCCTGAAGTTCCTGTTCGGCGCGCCGCCGCCGCTGTCGCTGCTGACCGCCGTGCACGGCACGATCATGACGACGTGGTTCGTGCTGTTCATCGTGCAGACCCAGCTGGTCGTGGCCGGCAACGTGCGCCTGCACCGCAAGCTCGGCGTCGCCGGCATGGTCCTCGCGCTGCTGGTGCTGGCGGCCGGCACCACGACCGCCCTCGTCGGCGCTCGCCTGGGCCACACGCCGGGGCCGCCGCCGCGCGTGTTCATGACCGTGCCGCTGGGCGACATGGTCGTGTTCGCGATCCTGACCGGCGCCGGGTTCCTCTACCGCCGCCGCAGCGACTACCACAAGCGCTTCATGGTGCTCGCCTTCGCCGGCATGATCACCGCCGCGGTCGCGCGCATCCCCGGCAACGGCAACATCGTGCTCGATTTCGCCGAGACGCTGCTGTTCTGCGCCGGCTGCATCGCCTGGGACACCTGGCGCGAACGGCGCCTGCACCCGGCCTTCGCCTGGGGCTTCGCGGTGGTCGCGATTTCGTGGCCGCTGCGGCTGTGGCTGTCGGGAACGCCGGCGTGGCAGGCGTTCGCGGCGTCGCTGGGCGTGCCGGGGTGAGCGCGCAGGGCCGGGCGCCGGCGCTCACCTGCCGCCGGGCCGGTCGAGCGGGCTGAGCACGCCCGGCCCGCCGCGATTGAGCACGTGCGTGTAGATCTGCGTGGTCGCCACGTCCTTGTGCCCGAGCAGCTCCTGGATCGTGCGGATGTCGTAGCCCGCCTCGAGCAGGTGCGTCGCGAACGAGTGGCGCAGGGTGTGCGCGCTGACGTGCTTGGCGAGGCCCGCCTTGCGGCACGCCGACTTCAACGCACGCGACAGGATGCCGTCGTCGAAATGGTGCCGGCGCTCCACGCCGTCGCGCGGGTCGACCGAGCGCTGCACCGACGGGAACACGTATTGCCACCCGAACTCGCGCGGCGCCGACGGATACTTGCGCGCGAGCGCGTGCGGCAGCGCCGCCACGCCGAAGCCCGCGGCCAGGTCCGCCTGGTGCAGCAGCCGCGCACGCTCGATCTCGCGCTGCAGCGGCTCGACCAGCGAACGCGGCAGCATCGTGCGCCGGTCCTTGCCGCCCTTGCCGGCGCGCACCAGGATCTCGTTGCGGGCGAAATCGACGTCGTGCACCCGCAGCCGCAGGCACTCCATCAGCCGCAAGCCCGTGCCGTACAGCAGGCTCGCGATCAGCCACGGCCGGCCTTCCATGCGCGCCAGCAGCGCCTGCACCTCGGCCACGGACAGCACCGCCGGCAGCCGCCGCTGGCGCTTCGCCCGGGTGACGTTCTCCATCCACGGCAGGACGACCCCGAGCACTTCCCGATAGAGGAACAGCAGCGCCGACAGGGCCTGGTTCTGCGTGCTCGCCGACACCCTGCCCTCGTTCGCCAGGTGCGAGAGGAAACCCTCGACCTCCAGTGCGCCCATCGTGCTGGGGTGCCGCTTTCCGGTGGCGAGGATGAACCGCCGGATCCAGTACAGGTAGGCCTGCTCGGTCCGCAAGCTGTAGTGTTTCGCCCGCAATCGTCGGCGAACCTGCTCGAGCAACCGCGGTTTCCGCGGCTCCGCCCCCTCCCGCGTTACCACCCCACCTTGTCCAATATCCACCATCCCGAGCCCGTCCGATGAAATATGCACCGACAGGCTACCCGACGCGTCTCGAGGTGAAGTTCGGGGATCTGCGTCGTACGCGGTGGGATTTGTCCTTGACCGGCCCGCCCGCCGGGATGAATATCCCGTCCATATCGCGTCCCTCGGACGCTACTAGTAGTTAGGCCGCAGTGTAGAAGATCGCAAATTGGTAAGTGCATCCTCCAGCCACAAGATCTCTCCGCTTTGGCGGGTTACGGCGGGCGCGGCAGCCCTAGCGATCGGCGCCTTTGAGCTTATTGGCTACAAGGTGGTCC
>DASTWT010000321.1:0-2007 GCA_035765815.1 Luteimonas sp.
CGCACGGTCCGCAATGCCGGCGATGCGATGCTCGCCTTGCTCAAGCGCACCTATCGCGTGCTGCTGTCGCGTGGAATGAAGGGTTGCTACGTGTACTTCGAGGACGAGGCGACGCGCAATTTCGTACGCAGCAGGACCGAGAATCTCGGCGCCGTCCCCGTTGCCCCGCCCGAAGCGACGCCGCCATCGTCCGTTGCGGTGGTCGTGGATGAGGGGCTGGATACGAGGCCGTTCACGGCATTGCGGCCGAGGGAAGCGAAGCCATGGGTCAATGCCGTGCCGCTCCTCGACCTCAGGATCGCGGCCGGTGACTTCAGCGACGTGCAATCGCTGGAGGAGGATGCAGTCCAATGGGTGGCGCTTGCGGACAACATCCGCGTCGCGCCGGGCATGTTCGTGGCCCAGGTCGTCGGCGAGTCGATGAATCGCAAGGTGCCGAACGGCGCGTGGGGCCTGTTCACCACCGAGCACCGCGGCAGCCGCCAAGGACGCGTCGTCCTCGCGGAACGGAACGAGCTCGGCGACCCCGAGGAGTCGGGCCGGTTCACGCTCAAGACCTACGATGCCCGCAAGCGCGAAGGCGCGGACGGCATCGTGTACGACGCCGTGACGTTGCGGCCGGACAGCAGCGATTCGCGCTACAAACCGATCGAAATCGACCTCGAAGATCCCGACAGGCCGCGCATCGTGGCGGTCTTCATTGCGGCCCTCGCCTGATGCGATTCCCCGACTACCCGTTCACGCCGCGCACGTTCGCAGCGCGCCCCGGCATCACGATGTCCTACCTCGACGAGGGCCCACGCGACGGCGAGATCGTCGTGATGCTGCACGGCAACCCGTCGTGGAGCTACTACTGGCGGCATCTCGTCGGCGGCCTGCGCGATCGCTACCGCTGCATCGTGCCGGACCACGTCGGCATGGGCCTCAGCGACAAGCCAGACGATCGCGCGTCGGCGACGCCGCGGTACGACTACACGCTGCAATCGCGCATCGACGACCTGCAGGCGCTGCTGCGCCACGCCGGGGTCGACGACGCGACGCCGGTGACGCTGGCGGTGCACGACTGGGGCGGGATGATCGGTTTCGGCTGGGCGCTGTCGCACATGGCGCAGGTGAAGCGGCTGGTGATCCTCAACACGGCGGCGTTCCCGATGCCGGCGGCCAAGCGGTTCCCGTGGCGGCTGGCGCTGGGGCGCGATTCGCGCATCGGCGGCTGGCTGATCCGGCGCTTCAACCTGTTCGCGCGCGGTGCGGCGCGCTTCGGCACGTCGCGCAGGCTGCCGCGCGACGTGCGCGACGCCTATGCCGGCGTGTACGACGGCTGGGAGAACGCGATCTCGACGCTGCGCTTCATGCAGGACATCCCGCTGCGCGAGGGCGACCGCGCATGGCCGCTGCTGGTGCGTTCGGGCGAGGCGCTGCCGCAGTATGCCGACCGGCCGGCGTTCATCGGCTGGGGGCTGCGCGATTTCGTGTTCGACCGGCACTGCCTCGATGCGTTCCGCGCGGCGTTGCCGCAGGCCGAGGTGCGCGCTTTCGCCGACGCCGGCCATTACGTGCTGGAAGACAGGCACGAGACGCTGGTGCCGGCGATCCGCACGTTCCTCGACACGCACCCGCTGTAGAGCCGGCCCTATGGTCGACTCGGCCTGCGCCCAGGCTGGGTCGGCGCTACGCGGCGTCGATCCCTTCCCAGTCGGCGGGCGTCAGCGCCGGCAGGCCGTGCGCGATGCGCGCCTTGTCGCACTGCGGGCTGGCCGCGCCGAACTCCCACGAGGCCGGCACGTCGCGGCACACGCTCGGGCGCTGCGGGTGGATCGAGCAGCGCGAGCGCACGCCGATCTCGGCGTCCAGCGCCACGCAGCGCGGCGATTCCTGCGAGGTGCCCTTCATCACCCGTTCGTGGCGGCGCATCGGTTCGGTGAGCGCGATGGGCACGGTGCCGCCCAGGGCGGGGTCGGCCTCGGACCAGTGGAAGCTGATCCGGAAGTGGGCGCAGCAGGCGCC
>DASTWT010000322.1:0-2062 GCA_035765815.1 Luteimonas sp.
GGCGCGCTGGTGCTCGCGCTCGGCCTGCTGGTGGACGACGCGATCATCGCGGTCGAGATGATGGCGATCAAGATGGAGCAGGGCCTGTCGCGGCTCAAGGCGGCCAGTTTCGCCTGGGAATCCACCGCGTTCCCGATGCTCACCGGCACGCTCGTCACCGCCGCCGGCTTCCTGCCGATCGCGACGGCGGCCTCGAGCACGGGCGAGTACACGCGCTCGCTGTTCCAGGTGGTGACGATCGCGCTCTGCGTTTCGTGGATCGCGGCGGTGCTGTTCATCCCGTACCTCGGCGATCGCATGCTGCCGGAGCCGAAGCCGCACGCGCCCGGCCATGCGGGTGACGCGCACGATCCCTACCAGCGGCGGTTCTACCTCCGCTTCCGCGGCCTGGTCGACTGGTGCCTGGAGCGCCGCTGGCTGGTGATCGGCGCGACGGTCGCGCTGTTCGTGCTGTCGCTGCTGATGTTCCGCTTCGTGCCGCAGCAGTTCTTCCCGGATTCGACCCGGCCGGAGCTGATGGTGGACATGGAGCTCGCGGAAGGCGCGTCGCTGCGGGCGACGGCGGCCGAGGCGCACAAGCTCGAAGCCTTGCTGCAAGGCCGCGAAGGCATCGACAACTACGTCGCCTATGTCGGCACCGGTTCGCCGCGCTTCTACCTGCCGCTCGACCAGCAGCTGCCCGCGGCCAACTTCGCCCAGTTCGTGGTCCGCGCAGACGACATCGCCTCGCGCGAGGCGGTCCGCGACTGGCTGATCGCCGACGTCGCGCCGCGCTTCCCGGGCCTGCAGCTGCGCGTGACGCGCCTGGAGAACGGGCCGCCGGTCGGCTACCCGGTCCAGTTCCGCGTCTCCGGCGAGCACATCGACCGCGTGCAGGCGCTGGCGCGCCAGGTCGAGGCGAAGGTGCGCGCGAACCCGCACGTCGCCAACGTCAACCTCGACTGGGAGGAGCCGAGCAAGGTCGTGCGCCTGCGGGTCGACCAGGAGCGCGCCCGCGCGCTCGGCGTCAGCACGCAGCAGCTCTCGCTGTTCCTGTCGGGGCAGCTCTCGGGGCTCCACGTCAGCACCTATCGCGAAGGCAACGAGCTGATCGAGGTGGCGATGCGCGGCAGCGCCGACGAGCGCAGCCGCCTCGACATGCTCGGCAGCCTCGCCGTGCCGACCGCGAGCGGCGCGTCGGTGCCGCTGTCGCAGGTCGCGACGCTCGAGTACGGCTTCGAGGACGGCATCATCTGGCATCGCGACCGCCTGCCGACCGTGACGGTGCGCGCCGACATCCGCGACAAGGAGCAGCCCGCGACCGTGACCGCGCAGATCGCGCCGACGCTGGACGGCATCCGCGCAATGCTGCCGGAAGGCTACCTGCTCGAGACCGGCGGCAGCGTCGAGGACGCCGCGCGTGGGCAGAACTCGATCGCCGCCGGCGTGCCGCTGTTCCTGCTCGTGGTCGTGACGCTGCTGATGCTGCAGTTGCGCAGCCTTTCGCGCACCGCGCTGGTGCTGCTGACCGCGCCGCTGGGAATGATCGGCGTGACCCTGTTCCTGCTGGTCTTCCGCGTGCCGTTCGGCTTCGTGGCGATGCTCGGCACGATCGCGCTGGCGGGCATGATCATGCGCAATTCGGTGATCCTGGTCGACCAGATCGAGCAGGACATCGCCGCCGGCCACGATCGCTGGAACGCGGTGGTCGACGCGACGGTGCGCCGCTTCCGGCCGATCGTGCTGACGGCGCTGGCGGCGATCCTGGCGATGATCCCGCTGTCGCGCAGCGCGTTCTTCGGGCCGATGGCGGTGGCGATCATGGGCGGGCTGACGGTGGCCACCGTGCTGACCCTGTTGTTCCTGCCGGCCCTCTACGCCGCCTGGTTCCGCGTCCGCCGCTTCCCGTAGCGCCCTGCCTCGCTTCGTGCCGGATCGTCGCGAATGCGTCACGAATTCGTGCCGGGTCGCCGCGAATGCGAGGGTTCGTGCCGGGGCGCGCCGTGGATCCGTCCATGGAGGCTTCTCGAAAACATCCCTGTTTTCGAGATCCCCGGCCCGAACCCTCGCATCCGCGACGACG
>DASTWT010000323.1:0-5752 GCA_035765815.1 Luteimonas sp.
CGGCACCAGCGGCAGCAGCGCGAGCATGCCCTGCAGCGGCCAGTGGAAACTCACGCGTTCGGTGTCGGCGAAGAAACCGAGCGCGAAGAACGCGAGCACGAACAGGCCGCCGCTCAGCGCGAGGTAGCGCCGCGCATCGCCGCCGTCGGCCGCGGCGTCGCCGTCGCGGCGGTGGCGCCACGCGGCGGCGGCGAGCGCCGCGAACAGCAACGGCGTCGCGAGCAGCGCCTGCAGCAGCACGAAGCGCAGGCCATCGGCATGGAACGCCCACGGATGCCGGTCGACCAGCTGGAAGCGCAGGCCGGCTTCCGCATGCGCGACGTTCCAGGCGAACAGCGGCACCCAGGCGAGCGCGCCGGCGACGATCCCCGCCCACACGCGCGGATCGCGCAGTACCGCGCGTCCGCGTGCCGAGGCGACCAACGCGATCGCGCCGACGCCGACGATCGCGGCGAAGCGGTAATGGCTGAGCCCGCCCATGACCAGGCCGAGCGCGAGCTCGGCGGCGGCGGCGCCATCGACCCGCTGCAGCAGGCGGACGCCCGCGTGCAGGCACAGCAGCGCGGCGACCGTCATCGCCACGTCCGTCAGCGCGAGCAAACCGAGCGTCCCGGCCAGGGGCAACAGCAGCGCGAGCATGCCGGCGCGCCAGCCAGCTTCCGCGCCGTCGATGCGGCGGGCGATCGCCGCGACCAGCCACGGCACGCAGGCGGCCAGCAGCAGGAACGGCGCGCGCAGCGCCAGCGCATGCTGCCCGCCGGCCTCGACGCCCAGCCGCGCCAGCCACGCGGTGAGCGCGGGCAGGTCGGAGTACGCCCAGCCCGGATGCATGCCTTCCTGCCAGTAGAAGGCCTCGTCGACGAACAGCGGCAGGCCCGACGCCAACGCCGCCTTCACGGCGAACAGCAAACCCCACAGGCCGATGAAGCGCCGTTTCGCGCGTTCCGCCCGTTCCGTGTCCCCCGTCGCTTCCCGCATCGTTCGCTGCCTCGCTACACTCGGCGCATGTCCACGACACCGGCCGGCAACATGCTAACCGAGCCGCTGCGCGAAGCGCTGCAGGCCGCGCTCGCCCAGGTCAACACGCTGGTGCTGGGCAAGCCGCAGGAAGTGCGGCTGGCCTTCGTCGCCCTGCTCTCCGACGGCCACCTGCTGATCGAGGACCTGCCCGGCCTGGGCAAGACCACCCTCGCCCACGCGCTCGCCGCCACCCTCGGGCTCGGTTTCCAGCGCGTGCAGTTCACCTCCGACCTGCTGCCCTCGGACATCGTCGGCGTGTCGGTGTACGACGCGCAGGCGCGCCGCTTCGAGTTCCATCCCGGGCCGGTGTTCGCGCACGTGCTGCTGGCCGACGAGATCAACCGCGCGCCGCCGCGCACGCAGAGCGCGCTGCTCGAGGCGATGGCCGAGCACCAGGTCACCGTCGACGGCACCACGCACGCGCTGCCGGAGCCGTTCTTCGTGATCGCCACGCAGAACCCGGTCGACCTCTCGGGCACCTACCCGCTTCCGGATTCGCAGCTCGACCGCTTCCTGCTTCGGCTCGCGCTCGGCTATCCGAACGAGGCCGCCGAGCGGGCGCTGCTCGCGGGCGCCGACCGCCGCGACCTGATCGCGCAGGCGATGCCGCTGCTCGGCGCATCCGACGTGATCGCGCTGCGCGCCGCCGTGGCCGGCGTGCACGCCAGCGACGCGCTGCTTAGCTACGTGCAGGCGCTGCTGCACCGCAGCCGCACGCATCCGGGCGTGCGCGTGGGCCTGTCGCCGCGCGCCGGCATCGCGCTGCTGCGGGCGGCGCGCGCCTATGCGCTGTTGCTCGGGCGCGGCCACGCATTGCCCGAAGACGTGCAGGCGCTGTTCGGCGCCGTCGCCGCGCATCGCCTGATGCCGGACGGCGACGCCGGCGATCCGGCGTCGCTGGCGAAGGCGATCCTGCACACGGTGCCGGTGGACTGAGATGGCCGCGCGGCTGCGCCGGCGGTTCGTGGCCTGGGCGCGGCCGCGGCACGCGGAAGCGCTCCCGATCGCGATCGACCGGCGCCGCGTGTACGTGCTGCCGACGCGCTTCGGGCTGTTCTTCGCGCTGCTGCTGGCGGCGATGGGCCTGGGCGCGCTCAACTACAACAACAACCCGGCGCTGCTGCTCGCGCTGCTGCTCGCCGGCGTCGCCAACGCGAGCCTGCTCGCCGCGCACCTGCAACTGTCGGGCCTGCAGGTCGGGGCGGTGGGCGCCGAGCCGGTCGCCGCCGGTGCGCCGCTCGCGCTGCGCGTGCAGTTGCGCGCCCCGCCCGGGCGCGAGCGCCGCGGCCTGCGCGTCGAGCACGGCGATGCAGCGGCGCCGGTCTCGCTCGACGGCGGCGCGGGCGTCGCCACGCTCGCGGTGCCGACCTCGCGCCGCGGCTGGCTCGAACCCGGGCGACTGCGCATCTCCACGGTGCGACCGCTCGGGCTCGCGGTCGCCTGGGCGTACGCATGGCCAGACACGCCGCTGCTGGTCTATCCCGCGCCGGAGGTGCACGCCCCCGAGCTGCCGCGCGGCGGCGAAGGCGCGGCCGCGCGGCTGGACCCCGCGGGCGACGACGTACACCACCTGCGCGCCTATCGCCGCGGCGATCCGCGCCGCGCGATCGCGTGGAAGCCCTCGGCTCGGCGCGATGCGCTGCTCGTGCGCGAATACGAGCAGCCGCAGGGCCGCGAGATCGTGCTCGACTGGGCCGCGCTCGCGCCGCTCGACACCGAGGCGCGCATCCGCCGCCTCGCACGCTGGGTCGACGACGCGGAACGGCAGGGACGCCGCTACCGGCTGCAATTGCCGGGGCAGCCGCCGCTCGGTCCCGACCTGGGCGCGCGACACCGCCACGCCTGCCTGCGGGCGCTCGCGCTGCTGCCCGGATGAGCGCGCGCGCCACCATGCCGCTGGATCCGCAGGCGCGCGGCTGGGCGCTCGCCGCGGCCGCGGCCTGCCTCCTGCCGCTGCTGCTGCAACTGCCGTGGGCGCTTGGGGCAGGCATCGCGGTCGCCGCCGTCGCGGTGGCCGCGCTGTCGTGGCGCCGGCCGTTGCCTGGCTGGCTGCGGCTGCTGCTCGCGCTCGCGCTCGCCGGCGCGGTGCTCGCGACGGCGCGCTTCCACTTCGGCCGCGACACCGCCTGCGCGCTGCTCGCGGCGATGCTCGCGATCAAGCCGGCGGAAACGGCCGGGCTGCGCGACGCGCGCAGCCTGCTCGGCTTTGCGCTGTTCGCGCCGTTCGCGACCTTCCTGCTCGAGCAGGGGCCGGTGGCCCTCGCGCTCGGCCTCGCCGGCGCCGCGCTCGCGCTGGCCGCGCTGCTGCGCCTCGCCGAGCAGGAATCCGGCGACGCGCGGCCGATGCCGCCGTTGCGCCGCTTCGCCCGCATCGGTCGCCTCGCCGCCGTCGGCCTGCCGCTCGCGCTCGCGGCCTTCTGGCTGTTCCCGCGAATGGCCTCGCCGCTGTGGGGCGTGCCCGAGCGTGCGATGGCGCGGCCGGGACTGTCGGACGACATGGCGCCGGGCGAGTGGATCGACCTGATGAACGACGACCGCACGGCGCTGCGCGTGCAGTTCTTCGGGCCGGCGCCGCCGACGTCGCAGATGTACTGGCGCGGCCCCGTGCTCTGGAACTACGACGGGCGGCGCTGGTCGCAGGCGCGCTGGCTGCGCGGCATCGCCCCGCCGCGGGTCGTGCCCGACAGCACGCTCTGGGATTACCAGGTCGAACTGGAACCGACCGACGACCGCCAGCTCGTCGCGCTGGAGCTGGCCACGGCCGCGCCGTCCGGCACCCGGCTCTCGCTCGACTACGGGTTGTACAGCGCCCACCCGCTCACCACGCTCACCCGCTGGCGCCTCCGCTCGGCGCCGCCGGCGCAGTTCCAGCCGGAACTGGGACAGGTATTGCGCCAGGCCGCGCTCGCATTGCCGCCCGGCTTCAACCCGCGCACCGTGGCGATGGCGCGCCGCTGGCGCGCGGACGCGGGCGCGCCGTCGGCGGCGACCGACCTCGCGATCGCCCAGCGCGCGATGCGCATGTTCCACGACGGCTTCGCGTACACGCTGGACACGCCGCTCGCGGGACGGCACGCGGTCGACGAGTTCCTGTTCGACACGCGCGCCGGTTTCTGCGAGCACTTCAGCTCGGCCTTCGTCGTGCTGATGCGCGCGGCGGGCGTGCCCGCGCGCGTGGTCACCGGTTACGCGGGCGGCTACCGGAACCCGATCGGCGGCTACTGGCTCGTGCGCAATTCCGACGCCCACGCCTGGGCGGAAATCTGGCTGCAGGGACGCGGCTGGGTGCGCATGGACCCGACCGCCGCGGTCGCACCCGAGCGCATCTACGACACCATCGCCGACCGCGTCCCCGGCGCCGGCGCGCTCGGTGGCCTCGGCGGCCTGACCCCGGTGCTCGATGTCGGCGACTGGCTGCGCCGCGGCTGGAACGACTTCGTGCTCGGCTTCGACGCCGCGCGGCAGCGCCGCCTGCTCGCGCCGCTGGGCGTGGACGACATCGCCCCGGCGCGCCTGGCCCTGCTGTTCGCCGGCTGTGCGTTGCTCGCGCTGGGCTGGATGGCATGGTTCAGCGCCCGCGCCGGGCGCGAGCGCGACCCGGTGCTGCGCGCCTGGCGGCGCCTGAACGATCGTTACGCGCGCGCCGGGCTTGCGCGCGCCGTGCACGAGCCCGCAGCCGCCTGGGCTGAACGGATCGCGACCCGCCTGGGCGACGGCGGCGAAACCCTGCGTCCGCTCATCCTGCGTTTCGACAACTGGCGGTACGCTGGCCATCGAGGGGGACGACCTGCTGCCAATGCGCTGGCCCGTGCGCTGCGCCGCCATCGTCCCCTGCCCGCCAGGCCCGCCTTCCGGAGACCGCCATGAACCTCACCCGCCTCGCCCTGCCGCTGGTCGCTGCAAGCCTGCTGGCCGCGTGCGCGACGCCCGCGCCGCTCAAGGGCGCTTATTCGCCGATCACGCCGCAGGAAGCGGCCTCGACCGACGCCACCGGCACGATGGTGCGCTGGGGCGGCCGCATCGTGTCCGTCGAGCCGCAGGCGCAGCGCACCTGCTTCGAGATGATTTCCCTGGAACTGCAGGACAGCGGCCGCCCGCGCAGCAGCGGCGACCGCATCGGCGGGCGCTTCATCGCCTGCCGCGCCGGCTTCTACGACCCCGCGCTGTTCGAGAAGAACCGCGAGGTGACCTTCACCGGCCGGATCGAAGGCTACGAGACGCGCAAGATCGGCGAGTACGACTACCGCTTCCCGAAGGTGGATGCGAGCGTCGTGTACCTGTGGCCGGAGCGCCAGCGCGTCGAGCGCGACCCCATGCTCTACCCCTACATGGGCTGGGGCTGGGGCTCGCGCCGCGGCTGGGGCTGGGGGCTGGGCTGGGGCTGGCGCGTCCGCTGACCTACGACGCCGCGTCGAGCGCGTCGGCCAGGCGCGACACCGCGACCACTTCCATGTCCTTGTAGGGCTGGCCCTTCGGCGCGTTCGCCTTCGGCACGATCGCGCGGCGGAAGCCGTGCGTGGCCGCCTCGCGCAGGCGCTCCTCGCCGTTCGGCACCGGGCGGATCTCGCCCGACAGGCCGACCTCGCCGAATGCGACGGTCTTCTCCGGCAGCGGCCGGTCGCGCAGCGACGACAGCACCGCGAGCAGCACCGGCAGGTCCGCCGCGGTTTCCTGCAGGCGGATGCCGCCGACGACGTTGACGAACACGTCCTGGTCGGACACGCCGATGCCG